>PPEA01000653.1 GCA_002967005.1 Mycobacterium talmoniae | reverse complement strand
CCAGCGGCGGTCGACGGGTCGGCGCCGGTGCACACGCAGCCGGTCGTGGTGCAGGTCGCGCGCGGCAGCCACGGGTGGTCCAGCGCCGGGCTCATATCGCCGGGGCGGCGATATCGGCGGCCGCGGCCACCGACCGCAGCCGGCGCAGATACCGGGTGTCGGCGTCGCTCTTGGCCAGCAGCGCCGGGAAGTCGCCCACCCCGAATGCCGGGTCGTGGGCCGGTTCCCCGCAGATCCGGGCGCCCAGCCGCAGGTAGCCGCGCAGCAACGGCGGCAGCACCGGGCGCGGCGGCGCCGCGATGTCGTCGAGGCTGCGCCCGTCGATGCGCACCGGCCGGTAGGGCGTCAGCCGGTAGGGCGACGCGTGGCGGCGCTGCACGAAGTCGCGGATCCCGCGCAGCTGGCTGCCCGGCGGGCCGTCGCCGTAGACCGGGACCGACACGCAGCCAGTGACGTAGTCGTAGCCGCACCGGTCCAGGTAGGCCAGGATGCCGGCCCACATCAGCAGCACCACCGCGCCGTTGCGGTGGCCGGTCCGCACCACCGCGCGGCCCATCTCGACCAGCGACGGGCGCAGCGGGTCCAGTGCGGTGACGTCGAATTCGGTTGCGGTGTAAAGCCCGCCGGCGGCGACCGCGCCGGTCGGGGGCAGCATCCGGTAGCAGCCGACCAGGGCCCCGGTGCTGTCGTCACGGACCAAAAGGTGATCGCAGTACTCGTCGAACCGGTCGGCGTCGACGCCGTCGGCGGTGTCGGTCAGGGCAAAGCCCGGCTCGGTGCTGAACACCTCGTAGCGCAGCCGCTGCGCGGCCTCGATCAACGCGGGGTCGGTGGACAGCAGCAGCGAGTAACGCGGGGTGTCGGTGGAGGGGGTGGGATCGGCGGCGATGAGTACAGAACCAGTGCTCATAGCCAGCACGGTGACGCAGCCGTTGGGCGCGACGGCAATCACCGCGTGACGGGTGGGTGAATAGTGGCCGAGCAGACGCAGAATCGCATGCGGGAACCCCCGCGAATGCGATTCTGCGTCTGCTCGTGCGGGAAAGCGGAACGGTCAGGCGGCGGCGCCGCCGCCGTCGGCGTGCAGGGTCGAGCCGGTGATGAAGCTCGATCGCGGCGAGGCCAAAAACAGCACCGCCTGCGCGATCTCGGCCGGATCGGCGGTGCGGCCCAGCGGCAGCGCCCGGCCGAGTTCGTCGTTGGTGTCACCCCATTCGGCGGCCACCCCCGCGGTGGCGGTCGGTCCGGGTGCGACGCTGTTCACCCGCACGCCGTGCGGCCCGAATTCGGCGGCCCAGGTGCGGGTCAGCGATTCCAGCGCGGCCTTCGACGCGCTGTAACTCGACGCGCCGGGAATGCCTTTGAAGGCGGCCATGGTGGTGACGTTGACGATGCTGCCCCGTCCGCGCCGCAGCATGCCGGGCACCAGCGCGGCGACCAGGAAGTAGGCGCCGCGCACGTTGGTGTCGAAGGTCGACTCGAACGACGCGACGTCCTGCTCGACGGTCAGGGCCCCAGGAAAGGCGGCGGCGTTGTTCACCACGATGTCGACCTCCCCGCATTGCTGCGCAAGGGATTTCACCGACTCCAGGTCGGCCAGGTCGGCGGCGACAAACCGCACCCGGGCGCCGAGTTCGGCGACCGCCGCGGCGCCGCGGTCACGGCAACGACCGGTGATGATCACCGCGGCGCCGTGCCGCGCCAGCAGCCGGGCGGACTCGAACCCGATGCCGGCGGTGCCCCCGGTGACCAACGCGGTCTGGCCGTGCAGTTCGGTCACTGCGCGGCCAGCCAGTCGGCCAGGCGGGTTTTGGCCAGCACGCGCCCTCGCCGGTGACCAGGCCGGCGTCGCCGACCTTGGTGCCGAAGTAGACGGCCGACGGGTCGACGGCGATCGGCAGGCTCTCGCCGCGGTGCGCCAGAACCAACTCGGCCAGCTCGGCGAAGGTCATCTTCTCCGGGCCGCCGATGTTGACGATGCCGTCGACCGGAGCGGCCTGGGCGGCGCGGGCCACCTCGGCGGCCACCTCGGCGCCGGCGATCGGCTGGATCAGCCCCTCGGGTGCCCGCACGGTCCCGTCGACGGTCAGCGATGCGGTGATGCCGTCGGCGAACTCGTGGAACTGGGTGGCGCGCACGATCGTGTAGGGCAGCCCGGATTCGGCGATGATCCGCTCCTGGGCGACCTTGGCGCGCATGTATCCGCTGTCGGGCAGGCCGTCGCAGCCCACGATGGACAGCGCCACGTAGTGGCCCACGTCGGCGGCCTTGGCCGCGGCCACCAGGTTGGTGGTGGACTTGGTGAAGAAGTCCAGCACCGGGTCGTCGTCGAAGTTCGGGGAGTTGACCACGTCGACCAGCACGTCGGCACCGGCCAGCGCCTCGGCCAGACCGTCACCGGTGAGCACGTCGGCCCCCGAGTTGCGCGAGGCGGCGACCGTCTCATGCCCGGCGGCGCCCAGCAGCGCCACCACCTTGGACCCGATCTGCCCGCTGGCGCCCATCACGGTGATTTTCATTGCCTGCCTCCCAGTCGTAGTGGTGATGGGACAACCCTGGCACCCCGGTGGCCGCAATCGAACCCCGGAAAGTCCGTGGTCTGCTACGGGCTCAGCCCAGGGACGCGGTGCGCAGTTCCCGGCGCGACCGGATCGCCAGCTTGGCGAACACCTTGCGCAGATGCCATTCGACGGTGTGGGCGCTGATGAACAGCTGCGCGCCGATCTCGACGTTGGTCAGGCCCGCTCCGGCCAATTCGGCGATCTGCCGCTCCTGCGGGGTCAGCGCGTCACCCGCGGACGACGGCCGCTTGCCGGTCTTCTCCCCGGTGGCCTGCAGCTCGCGGCGGGTGTGCTCGGCGAACGCCTGCGCGCCGATCCGGGTGAACGCCCTCGTGCGCGGTCCGCAGCAGCACCAGCGCGTCGGCGCCGACCAGGTGCGCCACCAGCGCCGAGAGCCGGTCGTTGTCGCCGAACCGGATCTCGTTGGTGGCCACCGTGTCGTTTTCGTTGACGATGGCCACCGCGTGCAGCGCCCGCAGCCGATCCAGGGTGCGTTGGGCGTTGGTGTGCTGAACCCGCATCGCGATGTCGTGCGCGGTGAGCAGCACCTGCCCGACGGTGCGCTGGTAGCGGGCGAACACCGCGCTCCACGAATTGACCAGGGCGACCTGGCCCACGCTGGCGGCGGCCTGTTTGGTGGCCAGATCGGTGGGGCGCTTGGACAGCCCCAGCGGTTCGATGCCGGCCGCGATCGCCCCGGATGACACGATGACGACGTCGGAGCCGGCGCTCATGCGGGCCTCCGATTCGCCTCGGCCGGCGACGGCCAGCGCCTGGCGAGCGGCGGGATCGATGTGCGCGTGCGCCATGGTGTCTCGTTCCTCTCGAGTCGAGTCGCCGCCGGCGGATATCGCGGGCGGTGCGGCCGGATCGGCCTGACGAACTCCAGGGTGCGCCGGCAAGGGTCATAGAGTCCAATACTTAACTGACCTTGCCGCGATAGCTGCTATCTATACCGTGCGGTGCTCGGACGCGACGGTGTGTGCGACCTCCGTGAATGCCCGCGCGGCGGCCGAGTGGTAAGCGGAGCCACGCCGCAATAACTCCACGGTCCGGGTGGGTAGCGGCGGGCTCAGCGGCACCGGGCGCAGGTCGGCGTGTTCGCGGGTGATCGCGTCGGGGAGCACGGTGGCCAGCGATCCGCGCCGGACGAACTCCAGCAGCGCGCTGATCGAGTTGGCTTCGACCGCGATGGCCGGGGCGACCCGCCGGTCGGCGAAGTAGCCGTCGATGTGCAGCCGCGTGGCAAAGTCGCGGCTGAGCAGGCACAGCGGCTGGCGGGCCAGCTGGCGCACCGGCAGCGATCGCGGTGTCGCCGCTAACGGGTGCCCCGCGCCGACGACCAGGCTGAGCGTCTCGGTGAACAACACGGTGGGCTCGATGCCGGCGGTGTGTGGGCCCGCGAAGGCGACGCCGAGGTCAAGCCGGTCGGCCAGCAGATCGGCCTCGATCCGGTCTTGGGTCGTCTCTTCGACCGTGAGGGTGATGCCCGGGTAGGCGGCGCGGAACCGGTGCACCAGCGGCCCGATCAGATAGGCGGTGAAGGTCGGGGTCATCGCCACCCGCAGGTGCCCGCGCGAGAGGTCCTGCACGTCGTGCACCGCGCGCTCGGCGGCGTCGAGATCCCGCAGGGCGAGCCGGGCGTGCTGCGCGTAGGCCGCGCCGGCATCGGTCAGCCGAACCGTCCGCCCCGACCGGTCCAGCAACACCACCCCCACGGCGCGCTCGAGCTGCTTGAGCTGCTGGGAGAGCGTCGGCTGGGAGATGTGCAGCGACTCGGCGGCGCGGGTGAAGTTGCCGTGGTCGGCCACCGCGAGCAGATACCGGATGTGGCGCAGCTCCATCGAACAACTATAGACAGCACCGATTGCAATGGTGGGAACCATTCCTCCGTCGCTATCGTCAGCATCCGGACCCCGTCGCCGCGGCGTTCCTCGCGATGCAGGAGACTCGGTCCCCAGCGGGGGTGCTCAACCCCGACGTCCTGATCGACTCCCCTACAACATCAGCGAGGTAACCACCATGATCAGCAGCATCGACGGCCACACCCCCGACCTCGGCGCCGACACCTGGATCGCCCCCAACGCCACCGTGATCGGGCGGGTGCGGCTGGCCGAAAACGTCGGTGTCTTTTACGCGGCGGTGTTGCGCGGCGATGTGGAATCCATTGAGGTCGGTGCGGGAACGAACATTCAAGACGGCTGTGTGCTGCATGCCGACCCCGGCTTTCCGCTGACCGTCGGCTCCGGAGTGTCGGTGGGACACAACGCCGTGTTGCACGGCTGCACCATCGGCGACCATGTCCTGGTCGGGATGGGCGCCACCGTCCTCAACGGCGCCCGGGTCGGCGCCGGCTGCCTGATCGCCGCCAACGCGCTGATTCCCCAGGGCGCCGACATTCCGGCGGGATCGCTGGTCGCCGGCGTGCCCGGCAAGGTGCGTCGCGAACTGTCCGACGATGAGCGAGCCGGTATCGAATTCAATGCGCAGAGCTACCGGGCCCTCAAGGAACTCCACGCCCGAGCCGTGCCACTCCACGCCCGAGCCGTGCCCGCATAGCGCTGGGCCGCCGTCAGGCCGGCGTCAGCGGGAGGCGCAGCGCGCCGGGTGCGGTGTCCGGCACCGTTGGGTGCTGGGGCGGCACCGGCAGGATGCGTTGATAGGGCGCCCCGAGCGGCGGGCGGGGATCGGGGTCACCGTTGTTGGGCCAAAACGCCATGGCCCGTTCGGCTTGCGCGGTGATGGTGAACGACGGGTTGACGCCCAGGTTGGCGGTGATCGCCGAGCCGTCGAGGACGTGCAGACCGGGATGCCCGTAGAGCCGCTGGTAGGGGTCGATGACCCCGGTCTGCGGGGAATCCCCGATCGGGCAGCCGCCGATGAAGTGCGCGGTCAACGGGATGTTGAGCGCGTCGAGGTAGGTGCCGCCGGCGAACCCGCCGACCTTCTCGGCCATTCGCCGCGCGACCTCGTGGGCCATCGGGATCCAGTCCGGGTTCGGTTGCCCCACCCCTTGTTTGGCGGTCATCCGGGTGCCGAACAGGCCGCGCTTGCGGTAGGTGGTCAGCGAGTTGTCGAGGGATTGCATGACCAGCACGATGATCGAATGCTCCGAGGCGTGCCGCGGGAACAGGCCGCGCACGAGCAGCCCGGGGCGGCGCAGGATGGTCAGCACCAGCCGGGCGAACCGCCACGGCCCGCCGTCGATCAGGTGGGTTCCCATCATCGACAGCAGGTTGGATCCCTTGCCGTAGCGGCACACCTCGACATGGGTGTTGGTCTCGGGGTGGATCGACGAGGTGATCGCGATCCCCTGCGCGAAGTCGTCCCGGTCGGGCGCGAACACGACCGGCACCTCTTCGGAATTGGTGCGGGTCAACTCGCCGAGCCGGGGCGACAGCCGCGGCAGCGACCCGCTGTCACGCAGCTGGTGCAGCAGCCGCTGGGTGCCCAGCGACGCCGCGGCGAACACCACCTGGCGCGCGGTGAATTCCCGCCGCTGCTTGCGCAACCACCGGCCGGTGCGGACGGTGGCGACGGCATAGCCGTCGTCGAGCGGCCGCACGTCGGTGACCATGGTCAGCGGATGGATCTGCGCGCCCGCGTGTTCGGCGAGATACAGGTAGTTGGTTTCGGTGGTGTTCTTGGCGTTGTGCGGGCAGCCGGTGAAGCATTGCGCGCAGCCGATGCAGCCGGCCCGGTCCGGCCCGGCGCCGCCGAAGTACGGGTCGTCGACGGTCTTGCCGGGCTCGTCACCGAAGAACACCCCGACGTGGTGGGGTGATAGGTGCCCTCGACGCCCAGGTCGCGGGCCACGTCCCGCAGCACCTCGTCGGCCGGGGTGGTGTGCGGGGTGGGGGTGACGCCCAGCATGCGTCGCGCCTGGTCGTAGTAGGGCTCGAGTTCGGCTTTCCAGTCGGTGATGTGCGCCCACTGTGGGTCGGTGTAGAACCGCTCCAGCGGCTCATACAGGGTGTTGCCGTAGATCAGCGAGCCGCCGCCGACCCCGACCGCGCTGGCGATGAACGTCTTGCCCAACACGGTTAGCCGTTGCGGCCCAAAGCAGCCCAGCTTCGGCGCCCACATGGCCTTGCGGACGTGCCAGTTGTTGGGCGGGAAGTCGGTGGGCCGCCACCGCCGGCCCATATCCAGCACGCCGACCCGGTAGCCCTTCTCCGTCAGCCGCAGCGCGGTGACGCTGCCGCCGAATCCCGATCCGATCACTACGACGTCGTAGTCGAACTTCATGTCTGGATCCTCACTGGGCGTCGTGCGTGCGTCTTCGAGGGGCGGGCCGGTCACGCCCGCACGCGATCGTGGTGAGAATAACTCGGCGTGCGGCGGCCGCACCGCCGTTCAGCGGCTGGCGTTTTCTACTCGTCCTGACCGAGATCGCGCAGCAATTCCGGAATGTCACGGCGCTGATGCAGGACACGCAACACATCGATGTGGTCGTTGCGCTCTACGTACAGGACCCCCAGGAAGCTGTCGACATGCCTATTCGGCCGCACGCCGCCGGCCGGCGGCGATCCACTAGAGTTCTCAACACCTATTCACACAGGTCCCCCGCCCTCGCCGCCCTCGGGGACGTGTTGAAAACTCCTTGACGCCTGCTGGCGGGTGGTGGGCTCGGTAGGTCGGGAACGCGATCGTGCGGATTTGGGAACGTTCCCGGGTCGGTGCTTGGGACAGCCTGCCCAAACCGGAGATTGTCGCGTGAGGCCGCCAGCGTAGTGGCCGGGCGTGACCGGTCATTGGCTGGGCAGCCGCCTCTTGAGGGCGGCGAGTTCTTCCCGAAGCGCAATCGGCAGGGTGTCGCCGCCGATGGTGGTGTACCACTGGTCGATCAGCTGGGTTTCGGCTATCCACTCCGCATCGGAGACCTCCAGTGCGGCGGTGATCGTGGCGGGGTCGACGTCCAGCCCGCTTAGATCCAGGTCCGTGGCGGTGGGCACGTATCCGATCGGCGTCTGCTGGGCCGCTGCGTGACCATCGATCCGCTGCAGTGCCCATTTGAGGATTCGGGAGTTCTCCCCGAACCCGGGCCACAGGAACTTGTTGTCGGCGTCGCGGCGGAACCAGTTGACGTAGAAGATCTTCGGTAGCCGTTCGGGTTCGGTCTTGGTGCCGATGTCTAGCCAGTGGGCGAAGTAGTCGGCCACGTTGTATCCGAGGAACGGCAGCATCGCCATCGGATCGCGGCGCACCACGCCGACCTTGCCGCTGGCGGCCGCAGTGGTTTCCGACGAAAGAATCGACGCGAGGAACACCCCGTGCTGCCAGTTCAGTGATTGGGTCACCAGGGGAATGGTGCTCGCACGTCGGCCGCCGAAGAAGATCGCCGAAATCGGCACCCCGGCGGGATCGTTCCATTCCGGGGCAACGGTGGGACATTGCGCAATCGGGGTGCAATACCGCGAGTTTGGATGCGCGGCAGGTTCGTTGCTGGTCGGAGTCCAGTCCCGGCGTCGCCAGTCCATCAGATGGGCGGGCACTTTTTCGGTCATGCCCTCCCACCAGATGTCGCCGTCGTCGGTGAGCGCAACATTGGTGAAGATCGAGTTGCCCTTGTCGATGGTGGCCATCGCGTGCGGGTTGGTCTGCGCGCCGGTGCCGGGAGCGACACCGAAGAATCCGGCTTCGGGGTTGACCGCGTAAAGCCGCCCGTCATCGCCGAACCGCATCCAGGCGATGTCGTCGCCGATGGTTTCGGCTGTCCAGCCGTCGATGGTGGGTTCGAGCATCGCCAGGTTCGTCTTCCCGCACGAGGACGGGAACGCTGCCGCGATGTAGTGCACCTTCTTCTCGGGCGAGGTGAGTTTCAGGATGAGCATGTGCTCGGCCAACCAACCCTCCTCGTTGGCCATCTTCGATGCGATCCGCAGCGAGAAGCACTTCTTGCCCAGCAGCGCGTTGCCGCCGTATCCCGAACCGTAACTCCAGATCGTGCGCTCTTCGGGGAAGTGGGAAATGTACTTGACGTGATCGCACGGCCAGGCCGTGTCGGGTTGGCCTGCTGGTAACGGTGCACCGACGGAGTGCAGGCACTTGACGAATTCAGTGCCGGCGGCGAGTTTCTCCCACACCGGTGTGCCCGAGCGGGTCATGATCTGCATCGAGGCGGCCACATACGCCGAGTCGGTCACCTGCACCCCGAACTTTGGCTCGGGCGCGTCGATCGGGCCCATGCAGAACGCGATCACGTACATCGTCCGTCCGACCATAGCGCCGCGATAATGCTCGGTCATCACCGTCTTCATGTCGACGGGGTCCATCCAATTGTTCGTGGGACCAGCGTCGGCCTGCATGACCGAGCAGATGTACGTGCGGTCCTCGACCCGCGCGACATCCTCGGGATCCGATGCGCACCAAAAGGAGTTCGGTTTGTGCTGCAGGCGCACGAAGGTGCCGGTGTTCACCAAGTGCGTCGTCAATAGTTCCCATTCGGCGCGTGATCCGTCGCACCACACAATCTGGTCGGGTGCGGTGAGATCGGCGATCTCGGCCACCCAGGACACGATGTCGGGGTGAGTGGTCGGCGCTGTCTTGATCCTGTCGGCGATGGGGGTTGCCATCTTGTTCACTCCTTGCAGATCGATACTTCGGGCTCATTAGGACGGTGGGCGGTGCGGCAGACATCCATTAGCTAAGTATGCATTTTAGAAAAATCGCAATCAGCACTCGTCATGGTGCGGTCCGCCTGCGCCTGTGCGCTATCCGACGTGCTTGCCGAGTAGGTCGGGCGGTGCGGGCACCTCCTTGAGGTGCTCGGCCTGGCCGGCCACGACACCATTGAGGATCTCCCGCGCCGTCTTCAGCAGATCCGCCACACGCGGCGAAGTCAGCGAGTAGGAGACCGACAGCCCGTCGCGGCTGGCAGTGACCAGACCGGCCCGACGCAGGATCGCCAACTGCTGGGACAAGTTCGCCGGTTCGATTCCGACCTCAGGCAGCATCTCCGAGACGGTGTGTTCGCGCTGACTGAGCAGCTCCAACACTCTGACGCGGGCCGGGTGACCCAACGTTTTGAAGAATTCGGCCTTCATCCGGTACAGCGGTTGGCGCGAACTCGCGACCACGGCGCCTCCTGGCGTATCGCTCGGAACGGGGTCCCATGCTCACCAACCGCGGCCAGTGAGCTAGTTGCGAATGTTAGCAAGTTGACCATCCTATGGTCGTGCAGATAGGAAGAACGTGTTCTAGTTCGAGTCGGTGAGAGGTGTCCATCGTGGGAATTCCGGTGATCGTGGAGGCGGTGCGTACGCCGATCGGCAAACGAGGCGGCTGGCTATCGGGGCTGCACGCGTCCGAGATTCTCGGCGCGGCACAAAAGGGCCTGGTGGAGCGTGCCGGCATCGACCCGATGCTGGTTGAGCAGGTCATCGGTGGGTGCGTCACTCAGGCCGGCGCGCAGTCCAACGATGTCACCCGCACCGCCTGGCTGGCGGCGGGCCTGCCTTGGCAGGTGGGAGCCACGACGATCGACTGTCAGTGCGGTTCTGCGCAGCAGGCCAACCACCTGATCGCCGCACTGATCGGCACGGGCGTCATCGATATCGGCATCGCCTGCGGAATCGAAGCGATGAGCCAGGTCCCGCTGGGCGCCAATGTGGGTACCGAGGCCGGCCCGCGCCGGCCGGAGTCTTGGGACATCGACCTGCCGAACCAGTTTGAGGCTGCCGAGCGGATCGCGCGTCGGCGCGGGCTCGGCCGCACCGACGTCGAGGTCCTCGGGGTGCGCTCGCAGGTGCTGGCCAAGCAAGCCTGGGACGAGGGCCGGTTCGCCCGTGAGGTGCTCCCGGTGACCGCTCCAGTCGTCGATGAGCACGGCAGCACGACCGGCGAAAAGCAGTTCGTGACCCGCGATCAGGGTTTGCGCGACACCACCGCCGAGTCGCTTGCCACGCTCAAGCCGGTGGTCGACGGCGCGATCCACACCGCCGGTACTTCTTCGCAGATCTCCGACGGCGCAGCCGCGGTGCTGTGGATGGACTCCGACCGGGCTAAGGCACTCGGGCTGCGGCCGCGAGCGCGGATCGTCTCGCAGGTCCTTGTCGGGGCTGAACCTGAGTTTCACCTTGACGGCCCGGTGCAGGCCACCGCGAAGGTGTTGGGCAAAGCAGGGATGAAGATCGGCGACCTGGATCTGTTCGAGGTCAACGAGGCGTTTGCTTCCGTCGTGTTGTCGTGGGCGCAGGTGCACCAGCCCGACATGGACAAGGTCAACGTCAACGGCGGTGCGATCGCGCTCGGTCACCCTGTTGGTTGCACCGGTTCGCGGCTGATCACCACCGCACTGCACGAGCTGGAACGCCGCGATGGTTCCACAGCCCTGATCTCGATGTGCGCGGGCGGCGCGCTGGCCACTGGCACCATCATCGAACGCATTTAGCCAGCCCGCCGCCAGCTACCGGCCGGACCCGCCGCCACCCGCGGCGACTACCCGATGACCCTGGGGAACAGCTTCGCGTCGCTGCCTGCGCACCGCGTCGACCGGCGTCAGCCTAAGCGCTCGATGATAGTCACGTTGGCGGTGCCGCCGCCCTCGCAGATGGTTTGCAGACCGTAGCGGCCTCCGGTGCGCTCCAATTCGTTGAGCAGAGTGGCGAACAGCTTCGTACCAGTGGCACCGAGCGGGTGGCCAAGGGCGATCGCGCCGCCATTGGGGTTCACTTTGGCAGGATCGGCACCGGTTTCCTTGATCCAAGCCAGCACGACTGGGGCGAAGGCCTCGTTGATCTCGACGACGTCGATGTCATCGATTGTCAGCCCGGCCTTGGCCAGTGCGTACTCGGTAGCGGGGATCGGCGCGCTGAGCATGAAGATGGGGTCGGCGCCGCGGGCGCTGAGGTGATGGATGCGGGCGCGGGGTTTTAGACCGTGGGCCGCCACCGCGGACTCGGAAGCAACGAGAGCAGCGCTAGCGCCGTCGGAGATCTGGCTGGCTAGGGCCGCAGTGAGGCGCCCGCCCTCCACGAGGGTGTTCAGTGCGGCCATCTTTTGCAGGCTGGTCTCGCGGGGGCCTTCGTCGACGCGGAAGTCCCCTACCGCCACGATCTCGTTATCGAATCGGCCCGACGCGGTCGCGTTGCGGGCGCGGTGGTGGCTGCCCAGCGCCCAGCTCTCCATGTCCTCGCGGCTGATGTCCCATCGCTGCGCGATCAGCTCCGCGCCGCGGAACTGCGAGACCTCCTGGTCTCCGTAGCGACTTTCCCAGCCGGGCGAGTCCGCGAAGGGGGTCTGGAAACCGAACTGGGCGCCGACAGCCATTGCCGAGGCGATCGGGATCATGCTCATGTTTTGCACGCCACCCGCGACGATCAGGTCGGCGGTGCCGCTCATTACGGCTTGGGCGGCGAAGTGCAGGGCTTGCTGACTCGATCCGCACTGACGATCAACCGTCACTCCCGGAACGTGCTCGGGTAACCCCGCGGTGAGCCACGCGGTGCGGGCGATGTTTCCGGCTTGCGGACCGATTGCATCCACACAGCCGAAGATCACGTCGTCGACCTGTGCCGGATCCATGGCGTTGCGGTCGATCAGCTGCCTGATCACGGCGGCCCCGAGGTCGGCGGGGTGCATCCCGGCCAGCGCGCCACCCTTCTTGCCGACCGCGGTGCGGATGACGTCAACGATGTATGCCTCGCGCATGCAAGCACTCCTCACCGTGTTTTGAGATAGCCGCCGACCTGCATCCGAACTCCTGCCGGACCGGGCAGGCAGCGCCGGTCGATCTAACCAATCAAATGCTTGGTGGAGCATACGGCACGTCGCCTGTTCCGACTACGCGCCAGCAGCCCCGCCCCTATCGATCCCCCTTGCGTAGCAGATGATAAATTCTTCAACTTGTTGATTGCAGGAGTGTGTAAGTCTTCAGGAGTGTGTGGTGTCCGAGCCGCTGTACAAGCTCAAGGCGGAGTTCTTCAAGACCCTGGGCCATCCGGCACGGATCAGGATCCTGGAGCTGCTCTCAGAGCGAGACCGGTCGGTGGGTGAACTGCTGCCGGAGGTGGGGCTGGAGTCGTCGAACCTGTCGCAGCAGTTGGCGGTGTTGCGGCGTGCAGGTGTCGTTGAGGCGCGCAAGGACGGTAACTCGGTGATCTACTCGATCACCTCGCCCGATATTTCTGAACTGCTGGCGGTGGCGCGCCGGGTGCTCACCGGGATGCTCAGTGACCGCGTCGCCGTGCTGGAGGATCTACGCGCCGGCAGCGCGGCGCAGTAACGCGATGGGCTGGTTGCGCAAGATTTTTCGGGTCGGCCGTGTTGTCGAACCCGGCGGCCGCCTACCCGCCGCCGTGGTGGAATCACCTGCGGGTGTGCGGGGTTCGTTACAAATCCGGCATGTCGATGCCGGATCGTGCAATGGCTGTGAGGTGGAGATCTCTGGTGCGTTCGGCCCGGTCTACGACGCGGAACGGTTCGGCGCGCGGCTGGTCGCCTCGCCCCGGCACGCCGATGCGCTGCTGGTGACCGGTGTGGTGACGCGGAATATGGCTGGCCCGCTGCGCAACACGCTGGAGGCGACCCCGCGCCCCCGTGCGGTGATCGCGTGCGGGGATTGCGCGCTGAACCGTGGGGTGTTCAAAGACGCCTACGGCGTGGTCGGGGCGGTCGGTGAGGTGGTGCCCGTCGATGTCGAAATTCCGGGGTGCCCGCCGACACCGGACGAGATCGTCGCCGCGCTGCGGTCGGTCACTGGTAAATGAGCACCGTCCTGGCGCCTGCACCAGCGCCTGATATCGCACCGGGCAGCAGCATCGGCCCGCTGTTGGCCGGGATGGTGACGTCGGGTGTCGGCGCGAGTGGTGTCGGGCTTGGCGTGCTCGGGATGTTCGGGCCGGCGACCTCGGTGCATGTCGGTTGGCTACTTCCGCTGTGTGGGGTACAGCTGAGTCTGGACGCGTTGGGGGGGTTGTTCATCGCGGTCACCGGTGGGGTCGCGGTCGCCGTCGGTGTTTACGTGATCGGTTACGCGCGCCGCGAGCATTTGGGGGTCGTTCCGCTGGTGGTGTTGCCGCTTTTCGTCGCGGCGATGATGCTGGTGCCGGCGGCGGCATCGGTTACGACGTTCCTGGTGGCATGGGAGCTGATGGCACTGTCCTCGCTGGTGCTGGTGGTAAGCGAGCACACCCGTGCGCAAGTGCGCGCAGCCGGGTTGGTGTACGCGGTGATGACGCAGCTCGGGTTCGTCGCCCTTCTGGTCGGGTTGTTGGTGTTCTCGGCGGCCGGTGGCGCGGACCGGTTCGCTGACCTGGTCGGGGTGTCCGACGGAGTGCGCGCCGCGGTGTTTGTGCTGACCCTGGCCGGGTTCGGGTCGAAGGCCGGCCTGGTGCCACTGCACGCCTGGTTGCCGCGCGCGCATCCCGAGGCGCCGAGTCCGGTGTCGGCGTTGATGAGCGCGGCCATGGTCAATCTGGGCATCTACGGCATCATTCGTGTCGATCTGCAGCTGTTGGGTCCGGGTCCGCGCTGGTGGGGGCTCACTCTGTTGATCGTCGGCGGCGTGTCCGCGCTCTACGGGGTGGTGCAGGCTTCGGTGGCGACCG
Source organism: Mycobacterium talmoniae (assembly GCA_002967005.1). Lineage (GTDB taxonomy): Bacteria > Actinomycetota > Actinomycetes > Mycobacteriales > Mycobacteriaceae > Mycobacterium > Mycobacterium talmoniae. Next base: position 13,813 of record PPEA01000653.1, on the reverse strand, counting down.
ATCTGAAACGACTGCTCGCGTATTCGACCACCGAGAACATGGGGTTGATCACCCTGGCGTTGGGCGCGGCCACGCTGTTCGCTGGATCCGGCGCTCACGGTCCGGCCACCGTCGCCGCGGCCGCGGCGCTGCTGCACTTGATCGCACATGCGGCCTTCAAGAGCCTCGGCTTCCTGGCGGCCGGATCGGTACTGTCGGCGACCGGGCTGCGTGATCTGGATCGGCTCGGTGGGCTGGCGCGGCGGATGCCGGTGACCACCGTGCTGTTCGGGGTGGCCGCGCTCGGGGCGTGCGGGCTGCCGTTGGGCGCGGGCTTCGTCGGTGAGTGGCTGCTGCTCCAGGCGTTGATCCACGCCCCGCCCGGACACGACACGATCCTGGCGCTGACGACGCCGCTGGCGGTGGGGACGGTTGCGCTGGCCACCGGTCTGGGCGTGGCGGCGATGGCCAAGGCGTTCGGCATCGGCTTTCTGGCTCGCGCCCGCACCGAGCAGGCCAGCGCTGCGCGCGAATCACCCGCCAGCATGCTGGCGGGGATGACGGTTCCAGCGGCCACCTGCCTGGTATTGGGGGTGGCCCCGGTGGCCGTTGCGCCCGCGTTGGGCAGGGTGCTGCAGACGCTGCCCGCATCGCGACCTGTCGACTTCGCCGGCTTGGGTGCTGTGGTGCGGCTGCCCGGGCTGCCGGGGTCCATCGCACCCGCCGCGCTCGCCGCTGGTGTGGTGGCCGCTGCCGTTGCGGCGGCCGGTTTGGGGCGGTGGCGCTGGTGGCGACGCCCGGCTCCGGGCACCTTACCGTTATGGGCGTGTGGTGCAGACGATCTCACCGCGCGGATGCAGTACACGGCGACTTCGTTCGCCGAGCCGCTGCAGCGGGTCTTCGATGATGTGCTGCGTCCCGACACCGATGTCGAGGTGACCCATACCGCTGAGTCGCGCTATATGGCCGACAAGGTCGTCTACCGGTCGGCGATCGGCGATGCGATCGAGCAGTGGCTCCACACGCCGGTGCTTCGGGCTGTGCACAAGGGCGCCCAGCTGGTGCGGCGGGCACACACCGGCAGCGTGCACCTCTACCTGGCCTATGGCGCGCTGGGGGTGCTGATCGTGCTGGTGGTGGCCCGGTGAACGCCCTGTCGTATGCGGTAGGAGCCGCACAGATCGGTGCCGTCATGGTCGGTGCGCCGTTGGTGATCGGGCTGACGCGGCAGGTGCGGGCTCGCTGGGAGGGCCGGACCGGCGGGGGGCTGCTGCAACCATGGCGTGATCTGCGCAAACAGCTTGGCAAGCAACAGATCACCCCTGCGGGTACGACGGTGGTGTTCGCGGCCGCACCGGCGGTCGTCGCCGGCACCACGCTGCTCATCGCCGCGATCGCGCCGCTGGTGGCCACCGGATCGCCGCTGGATCCGGCCGCTGACCTGTTCGCTATTGTCGGGCTGCTGTTCTTGGGCACCGTCGCATTGACCCTCGCCGGCATCGACACCGCGACCGCGTTCGGCGGCATGGGGGCCAGCCGCGAGATCACGATCGCCGCGCTGGTGGAGCCGACCATCCTGTTGGCGGTGTTTGCGCTCTCCATCCCGGCCGGATCGGCGAATCTCGGTGCGCTGGTGGCCACCACGAGCGCTCACCCGGGTCAGGTGGTGTCGTTGGCCGGGGTGCTGGCGTTCGCCGCGTTGGTGATCGTGATCATCGCCGAGACCGGGCGGCTGCCGGTCGACAACCCGAGCACTCATCTGGAACTGACGATGGTGCACGAGGCAATGGTGCTGGAGTATGCAGGTCCGCGGCTGGCGCTGGTGGAGTGGGCGGCCGGGATGCGGTTGACGGTGCTGCTCGCGCTGCTGGCCAACCTGTTTGTGCCGTGGGGTATCACGGGCCCCGAGCCGACCGTGACCGACGTGGTGGTCGGGATTGCCGTGATCGTGGCGAAAGTGACGGTACTGGCGACGCTACTGGCCACCGCCGAGGTCTTCATTGCGAAGTTGCGGCTGTTCCGGGTTCCTGAACTGCTGGCCGGGTCCTTTCTGTTGGCGCTGCTCGCGGTGACGGCCGCGAACTTCTTCGTAGTGCGGGGGTGAGCACGCAATGATCACCCCTGACTTCGCGATCCTGGTCGACTTCGCCGCCGGCGGGCTCATGTTGGCGGCGGTGCTCATTGTGTGGCGGCGCGATCTGCGCGCCATCACCAGCCTCCTCGCCTGGCAGGGTGTCGCTGTGGCCGCGATCCCGCTTCTGCGCGGCGCACACGACGGGGACATCGAGCTCGTGGGCCTCGGTGTGGCGGTGTTCGCCCTGCGGGCGGTGGTGCTGCCGTGGCTGCTGGCCCGGGCGGTACGGGCCGAACCGCGAGCGCTGCGGGAGGCAACCCCGCTGGTGAACACCGCCAGTTCACTGCTCATCACCGCCGGGTTGACCGTGGCAGCGTTTGCCATCAGCCAGCCGCTGGCCAACCTCGAACCGAACGCATCGACCAGCGCGGTCCCCGCCGCGGTCGCGGTCGTGCTGGTCGCGCTGTTCGTGATGACCACGCGCCGTCACGCGGTATCGCAGGCGGCCGGTTTCTTGATCTTGGACAACGGGATCACGGCGACCGCCTTTCTGTTGACCGCCGGCGTGCCGCTAATCGTCGAACTCGGTGCGTCACTGGACGTGCTGTTCGCTCTCATCGTGATCGGAGTCCTGACCGGTCGGCTGCGCCATACCTTCGGCGGTGCGGACCTCGATGCATTACGGGAGCTGCGCGACTGATGACCGCACTACTGCTCACTGCGATCCTCACGCCCGTGCTGGCGGCGATCGTCAATCTGGTTGTGGGATGGCGGCGCGCCTCCGCTCTGTTCACCGTGACCTCGGCGGCGGTCGCGCTCGCGTGCGGGGCGGCACTGGGTTTCGGCGTCGGTTCCGGGCCGCACCTGGCCGCGGGTGGGCTGCTGCGCGCGGACGCACTGACCGCCACCATGCTCCTCGTCGTCGGAATGGTCGGCACCCTGGCCACCGGGGCCGGCATCGGCTACATCGACACCGAACTGGCCGAAGGCCACATCGATGCGCGCGCGGCCCGGCTGTACGGGGTACTAACACCGGTGTTTCTGGCCGCGATGATTCTGGCGTTGTGCGCCAACAACATCGGCGTGATCTGGGTAGCGGTCGAGGCCACCACGATCGCCACCGCGTTCTTGGTCGGGCATCACCGCACCCGCACCGCGCTGGAAGCGACGTGGAAATACGTGGTGATCTGCTCGGTGGGGATCGCGGTCGCGTTCCTGGGTACGGTGCTGCTGTACTTCGCCGCACGCCACGGCGGCGCACCGGCAGACCAGGCCCTGAACCTCGACGTGCTCGCCGCCCACGCCGACCTCCTGGATCGGCGGGTTGCCCGGTTGGCCGGTGGGCTGCTGCTGATCGGGTACGGCGCGAAGGTCGGCTTGTTCCCGTTTCACACCTGGCTGGCCGATGCCCACAGCCAGGCACCCGCGCCGGTCTCGGCGCTGATGAGTGGCGTGCTGCTGTCGGTGGCATTCTCGGTGTTGATCCGGCTCAAACCCATCATCGACACCGCCGCGGGGGCCACCTTCCTACGCACCGGGCTGTTGCTGGTCGGGTTGGCCACGTTGCTGATCGCGGCGCTGATGCTCACCGTGACCGGTGACCTCAAACGGATGCTGGCGTACTCGTCGATGGAGAACATGGGCCTGATCGCGATCGCCGCGGCGGCGGGGACCACGCTGGCGATCGCCGCGCTGCTGCTGCACGTCCTCGCGCACGGCATCGGCAAAACCGTGTTGTTCTTGGCCGGTGGCCAACTGCAGGCCGCGCACCACTCCACGGCGATCGCCGACATCACCGGTGTCCTGCCACGTTCGCGGCTGGTCGGCGGTGCGTTCGCGGCGGGGCTGGTAGTGCTGCTCGGCCTGCCCCCGTTTGCGATGTTCGCCAGTGAACTGGCGATCGCTCGCGCGCTTGCCGACGCGCATCTGGCCTGGGCGCTGGGTGCCGCCATGCTGCTCATTGCGGTCGGGTTCGCGGCGCTGGCACGCAACGCGGGCCGCATGCTGCTGGGCACACCCCCGGTCGCCGCACCAGCGATCCCCGCACCGGCCGGTGTGGGCGCCGCCCTGCTCACCGGGGTCGTCGCCGCCACCGCGCTCGGCATCACCGCGGGCCCGCTGGCAAGTTTGTTGAGCACCGCGGCAACCCAGATCGGGGTGCTGCGGTGAACCCGGATCGGCTGCGGCACCGGTTATCCCAAACCGAGCTGGCAGATCGAACCCAAGAACTTCTGGCTTTAGGGTTCCGTCTTGGCCTGGTCGCCGCCCACGATGACGCTGACCAACTGCGCATCGTGTATTTGTTTTTGGCCGGCTACCCCGATCGCCGGGTTGAGCTGGAATGCGTCATTCCCCGGGGTGCCCCCACGCTTCACTCGCTTGCCCACCTGTCGTTCCCGGCTGGCCGGTTCGAGCGCGAGATGGCCGACCTGTACGGCATCCAACCGGTCGGCCATCCCAAACCACGCCGGCTGGTCCGCCACGCCCACTGGCCCGAGGACTGGCATCCGATGCGCACCGACGCGGGACCGCCGCCGGAATTCACGTCCAGGGCCGGGTTCCCGTTCGTGACCGTCGAAGGACCCGGGGTGTATGAGATCCCGGTCGGTCCCGTGCACGCCGGGCTGATCGAACCCGGCCACTTCCGCTTCTCCGTCGCCGGCGAAACCGTGCTGCGTCTGAAGGCTCGGCTGTGGTTCGTGCACCGGGGAATTGAGAAACTCTTTCACGGCCGTCCCGCCACCGCCGCTGGTGACCTGGCCGAGCGCATCAGCGGCGACACCTCCGCCGCGCATACACTCGCGTATAGCCGGGCAGTCGAGGATGCGCTGGGCATCCCCCTTCCCGATGAGGTACACCGGTTGCGGGCGTTGCTCGTCGAACTGGAACGGCTCTACAACCATGCCACCGACCTTGGCGCACTGGCCAACGACGTTGGGTTCGGCCTGGCCAACGCGCACGCTCAACGCATCCGCGAACAACTGCTGCGGCTCAACGCCGCCGTCACCGGGCACCGGCTGTTGCGCGGGGCGATCCACCCGGCGGGAGTTACGTTACGCACCCTGCCCGACCCACACGTGCTGCGATCGATCGCCGCCGACCTCGCCGAGGTCGCCCAACTGACCGTGGCCAACACGATGGTCTATGAACGCTTCGCGGGCACCTCGGTGCTGCGCAGCGGCGATGCCCGCGCGGTGGGCTGCCTCGGCTTCGTGGCGCACGCCAGCGGCGTGCGCAGCGATGCCCGAGTGGAACACCCCACCACCGCGCTGCCCGTCACCGAGATCGGGGTACCCGACGGCGACGTGCTGGCCCGCTACATGGTGCGCCGCGACGAATTCGCCGCGTCCGCGGAGCTGGCCGCCTACATTATCGAATCACACACCGGCCCAATCGCATACGCTGACACAACGCCGTCGATGAACGCGAGCGGCAGCGGAGTCGGCATCGTCGAAGGCTGGCGCGGCACCATCGTGCACCGCGTCGAGATCGACGCCGCCAGCCGCATCACCCGCGCCAAGATCGTCGACCCATCCTGGTTCAACTGGCCCGCGCTGCCCATCGCGATGGCCGACACCATCGTCCCCGACTTTCCGCTGACCAACAAAAGCTTCAACCAGTCCTATGCCGGCAATGATCTCTAATACGTCGCTACCCGCAGACCCTGCGGGCGAAGACAGCAACAGCAGGACCGTTGGCGTCGACGCAACTCATCGGACCGCCGCAAGACCCGCAACCGGCGGCGACGATCTGGTCATTGAACGTTTGCGAAACATTCACGCCGCCGTCTCATGCGGGGCGGGGCATGGGGCTACCTTGCTTGTATTTCTTGCCGCGACGTGGACGGTCGCCCTGCCGGCCATCGTCGCGCACGTCAAAGGGAGAAATTGATGCTCCTGGAGTTTTGGGAAAACTTCCGCCATAACCTGTTCAAGCCGCTGCTGCTGTTCTTCTATCTCGGGTTTTTGATCCCAATCCTCAAGGTGGAGTTCGAGTTCCCCTATGTGATCTACCAGGCCTGACGCTGTACCTGCTGCTGGCCATCGGCTGGCACGGCGGTGAACAGCTCGCCACCGTGGCCCCCTCCAGCATCGGCAGCGTCGCCGGGTTCATCGTCTTGGGCTTCGTATTGAACTTCGTGCTCGGCCTGCTCGCCTACCAGCTGCTGACCCGGATGACCTCGATGCGACGCATCGACCGGGCGACAGTCGCCGGCTATTACGGGTCCGACTCGGCGGGAACGTTCGCCACCTGTGTCGGTGTGCTGGCCACCCTGGGTATGGCCTTCGACGGCTACATGCCAGTCATGCTCGCCGTCATGGAGATGCCTGGCTGCCTTGTCGCGCTGTATCTGGTGGCGCGGCTGCGCCACCGGGGCCTGGACGCCGCTGGATTCATGCCCGGCGAACGCGGCTACACAGCACCGCTCAGGCTCGGGCCTGGCGCCGCGACCCAGCCCGGCCCCGGACAGAACCTCGACGCCGAGTACGAGCCGGCGCTCGAGGAATTGGAGATGTCGCTGGAGAAGCGGGAGCATCCGCAGCCAACCGCCGCCCAGCCGGGCCCGGTCACCGCCACCAAGCTGCTGCGGGAGGTGCTGCTCAATCCGGGGCTGTACCTGCTGTTCGGCGGCATCGCCATCGGTTTGATAAGCGGGTTGCAGGGCCAAAAGGTCGTCCATGATGACGACAACGTCTTCGTGGCAGCGTTTCAGGGCGTGCTCTGCCTGTTCCTGCTGGAGATGGGCATGACCGCCTCCCGCCACCTCAAGGATCTAAAGACCGCGGGCCGAGGTTTCATCGTCTTCGGGGTCCTGGCACCCAACCTGTTCGCCACGCTGGGCATTGCGGTCGCTCATAGCTACGCCCACCTGACCCACACTCACTTCCAGCCGGGCAGCTACATCCTGTTCGCGGTGCTGTGCGGTGCGGCGTCCTACATCGCCGTCCCCGCTGTACAGCGGCTGGCGATCCCCGAGGCCAGCCCCACCCTGCCGCTGGCCGCATCGCTGGGCCTGACCTTCACCTACAACGTCACAATCGGGATCCCGGTCTACATCGAGGTCGCCAAGGCCATCACGGAGCGGTTCCCGATCAGCTGAGACACTCCTCCAACCCGCCTGTGGACTGCCGACGGCCGCATCTGTGAGCGCCAGGTCCTCGACACCGGGGAAAAGCATTTGTAGTCCTGCCCGGTCGCAAAGATCTACCCGCGCGGCAACAGCAAGGGCAGCTACCGGTGGTATATCGAGTACGCGCCGTCGTGCGGCACCATGCGCCGCGCACGTATCGACACCACCGAGACGGATCGCGAGCGCGGCTACAACCGCGCCGAACATCTGCGCCAACACGTCAAAACCGATGAACAACACCCTCGACCGCACCCTCTACGGCGGACGCATGATCGCCTACAGCGCCGTGCGCCAACTTGACCGTCATGCTCGTATTCGCCATCGGCCGCAACGCCATCGCCGTCTATCTGCACCGGCGATGACAACCTCACGAGCGAGCCGCCTAACGCCGGACACCGCGACCAGCGTCATCCCACGCCGGCCACGCCCGCCCAGCCGTCGCGTGGCATTTGTCGTGCCAGCTAAACTCACACCCGCCACTCCCTGACCGGCCGACACCTCCTATCGGCTCGTCCAGAGTGGCAGGAGGACGTCCAGGACACCGCTAAAATCCGCTGGTCACGCCAATCGGCGGGGTCTTAGTCAGGTATTCGAGGACGTCCCCCGCCGGCCGCGGCGCGCGAACGGGCAGACCGTTACCGATTGGCCAGATCACTCCTCCCGGCCTAGCCGGGAGGAGTTCTTTAAGCTGAGATCCACTATGTCTGCGCGGCGGAGATCAGCGCGGCGGAGGATCGTCGATCAGGGCTGTGAGTCGCCGGCCGATGCCCAGAGCCCTGTCGGCTTGAACATGGGTCAGTTCGGAGGCGGCTGCGGCGCTGGTGACGAACGCGGCTTCGTCTGCGAACAGGTTTTGGAATCGGATGTACACGTCGCGGACTGCGGGGTCGATGACTTCCCCCGCAGGGCCAATCAGCGGGTTGGACGTATCGACGGCGACGACTGCGACTGCGGCGAGTCGGGCGGCCATCTCGGCCAGTTCGTTTCGAGTTTCCTGGCTCGCGAGCGGTATGACGATCGGAATGGTCTCGCCGCTGGTCGTGGGCGCAGGTGTCGGTCGTTGTGGTTGGGTGTCGTCGATGGCGCGAAATGGGCCGGCGGTCAGCATGGCGTCGAGGAACGTTGGCAGGTCCGTGTGGGTCGCTCCGAATGGCACCACTGTGATGTGTTCGTCGGCGTGGTGCTCGCTCTGGGCGGCCTGGACTTCAGAGCTGCGCACCAGTCGGTAGTGTGAGTATTCGCTGTTCAGGTAAGTGCGCAGCCAGTTGCGCAGAGCGGTGAAGTTGGGATCACGCATACCGGCGCCGAAGCCACAAAAGACGACGGTCTTACCCCAAACCAAAAATCGGAGGAACTCAGCGGCGTGTTGATCGCTGAGAACGTCAGCGTAGGAGGACGAACCGAACACCACGGAGGCGGGTTCCCTCCAGTGGCCGTGGATGTGAATGATCGCGTGATCATCACCACGAAAGACCCGCTGGATCGTGGTGTTATCGCGCCAGGCGACGGCGGGCCATCCCGTTGCCTCTGACGGTATGTCATCGTAGTTCGTTGTCGCGATGAGCGATCCACGCTCAGCGTAGAGCTTGATGACGTCGGTCAGGGTGGTGTCTTCGATGTGCAGGGCCCCAACAGTATCGCGCAGCCATCGGCGGTACTGCGGGTTGGTACGCCCGCCCAGGCCGCTGGTCGCTTTCTCCGCCGCGGCGATCAGGTCATCGTCATAGGGGCTGGTGACGTCGGCTTTGGCGCGGTCAGCCCACACTTGGTCTCGCTCGCCGAGTTCGACGCAGCGGTCGATGGCATCGTTTACCAACCCCTGCCACATACTCAGGCGGTGACCATTCGTGGCGGCGGCGGAGACACCCGCACCGAGGATCAGCACCAGTTGCTTCTTAGACAGCGCGGTGCGGATCGCGTTGACGGCTGTGGCGACGCGGTTGTCGTTCATCGGTTACTCAGTGGCTTCAATGTCGGTTCCGGCTTCGGGTTCGATGGTGATGACATGTGGTTGCAGCGTGGGGAACTGGGCCCGGACAGACTGGTAGAGCTCGGTGCCGGGCGGGCACTCGAGTGTGACGAGCATCGTCCATTTCAGAGGAGGGGTTCCCCTGGTCAGCACCGCCCTCTGCCGTGAGAGGTGCTGCAGTTCGATGCGTGGCCCCACCATCGCAGTGGTGAGCTTGTGGTTGATGACTTGCACCGACTCCCACTTGCCACCGGCACGGCGACTGGCTTCCGTCTTGCTTTGAACGGTCCAGCTTTTCGTATCCGGCTGCGCGGATCGCTTCCACCCGACCGCCTCCAGTTCGACGACCTTGTGCATGTCGCGGGTCAGGCTCAGCGACTTTCTCTCTTTGTCGTCAGTGGGAGAGGTAAACGTATACACGGTCGTGTCGGGGCGCAACGTGATGTTCAGGCCGGCACCGACATAGTCGCCGGCGTCGCTGGGGTTCACTTCCGATGTCGACACCACGGTGATCCGCAGATTGACCGGGGCCGCCATCCCGTCGGGCATGGGGATGGCCATGACGTCCACCTCGTCTCGGGTGGTTTGCCCTTCGTACAGCACGTGCACGACATGGGCGGCCGTGTAGTCGATTTCCGGGTAATCCGACGGCAAGTGGCCGTACCCGACATGGTCGGGATCCTGTCCTCGGGCCCGGTCAGCGAAATGAATGGCACAACAACGCAGCACCGTGGGCGTGCGGTATTCGAGTCCAAGACGTGTCGCAGCGTTGGCTAATCCGTGCACGACCAGCGGCGCTGCGCAACTAGTTCCCTGGAAAAGCAGTGGGGTTGCGTCGTTGTCGACTGCGATGAAGGGCTCGGACTCGGCGCCGCCGAAAGCCACACCGGTAGGCAGGATTTGGGCGGAGGTGCGACCTGGGCCAGTGGGACTGTACGAGGCGCGGGTCGTCCCGGTCGGATTGTCAGTGGCGCCGACAGCGATGCCGTTGACGGTGTCCGCGGGGACAAGAACCCGGTTCATCCGCGTGGTGGCGTCGAGTTCGCCGTTGTTGCCGGCGGCGACGACGAACAGGACATCTTCTTCGAACGAGAGCTGGTCGATGGTGGAAGTCCAACGGTCGACGTGGTCGTCCGTCACGATTAGGTCAGGGCCGATACAGACCAGAACGATGTCGAAGTCGTTGCTGCGGATTACTTTTTCCATGGTGTCGAGTAACCAGTACATCTGAAGGTCGTGTTGGCGGCCCTCTTGCGGAATCGCGGCGTAGTGGGTGATGTCCAGGTTGGCCGGCGGTGGCAGCACCTGGCCCGTCAGATGCCCGTAGAGCATGGCGCTGGTCACCAGTGCACCGTGGGCACGACTATTCCCGTGTGGGACGGGGCTACCAATTTCACATCCGACGACCCGGCCCTGCCACACGTCGCGGTCGGCATCGACGCCCCCGTCGAAGACCGCGACTTTCAACGGTGGAACACCGCTACGCGGTGGGCGACCAGACAAAGTGAATGTGAGCGGCAATTGGCCCGACGGGATCGGGGCCGGTATTTGCCGCAGCCGCGGCATCGGCTGGCAAATCCGGACCGAGTTGTGTTGGAGCACTTCTGCCAAACCGCCCTCATCGATTCTGGCGGGTACGAAGGTCGCCGTGTCGTTGCGCCGTATCCACTCATTCTCGATCGTCCCTCCTGACGAGGAAACCACAGCGGTGACGCTGTCGATGGTGGCCGCGCCGGCCGCCGCGGGTGCACCGTCGACGTCGGGTTGGCCGTGCAAGACAATTTCGACCAGACTGCCGTCCGCACCTAAGGACTCGAACGGTTCGCGCGGCGCAGCATGGGCGAGCGCGATCGTGTCGAGCGCCTGGATTCCATCCTGGATCTCCTGGATGGCGTGGGGAGCACCTTGCGCGATCTGCTGCAAGGTCGCCAGACCGTCCTTGGGGACAGCGACGTACACCGTGCGAGCATTGTCCTGGACCGCCGAGCCAACGTGAACAAATCCGCAGTCACGGAAGAGACGTTGGGGGTACACCGACGCGGCCAGCGCGTAGTCGTGGAGCACGACCTCCAAAATGGGATGCTCACCGATGTACCGATCAGGTGTTGAGGCCAGAGCTTCTGCAGCAGTGACTGTTTGGGCGAGAACGCGGGCCGCGGCATCCTCAATAGATACCCGCCACGTCTTTTGCCGGCGAGCTGACGATGTCACGTCGACGGCAAGCTTGAGGGTCTCTCCCCGCACGAGCAGTGGGCGCCCGGCCGCCGGTTCAATCCGTGGATTGTCGAAGGCACCGTCCACCCCGGAGCTCATTGACCCAGCCTAGGGTGCAGCGCTAGGTTCACCGCCGGTTTTTGATCTTGTTTTGCACGGTGGTGTGGCTGACGCCGACGACCGAGGCGATCTTGCGTTGCGAGTAGCCTCGGCCGGCGAGTGCCTCGATGACGCCGGGCTGGTCTGCGCAATCGAGACCGTTCTGGCTGAACAGTTCAAGGACGTCGTCGAACTTGGGTGCCCGGTTTTGCATCCCCGCTGCCCGCCGGATCCGCAGCGCGTATGTCGCGATATCCGAACCGGACCAATCGTTGGACATCGAGGCCAGAATCGCCGCGTCCGCATCCGACAGAGATGGCACGAGGCTCTGCCAGATTTGTTCACGTGCGGCCCTGCCGGGTTTGGGCAGGCGCACTGTGACCTCGAATCGCCGGTGCACCGCCGCATCCAGAAGCTGCGGGTGATTGGTGGCGCCGATCAGCAAGTGGTTTTCGGGCCAGCTTTCCAACGCGAGCAACAAAACGTTGACCAGACGCCGGACCTCACCGATATCGGAGCTACTCGATCGCGCGCTTCCGACCGCGTCGAACTCATCGATGAACAGTACAGCATCGGTGTCAGCGGCTGTTTCCAATGCAGCAACAAGGTTTTGGCTGCTTCGACCGAGTTGTTTGTTCATTACCGCGGCCAAGTCCAGCCGAAGCAGTGGACGGCCCAGCTGCGCGGCGATCCAGCGGGCGGTCATGGTCTTACCGGTTCCCGGATCACCGGTCAGCAACAGCGTGCGTGTGGCGGGGATACCGAGAGTTTTCAGGGATTCGCTGCGGTACTCCTCGATGACGGCGGTCAGCAACCGGTGGACCGGTGGATCCAGCACGGGATCCACCGGATCGACACTGTCCCAGGTCAGACTGTCCGGCAGTTCCAGGTCCGGTTCAGTTTGCGGCAGTATGAACCGCTGACCCGGCACGCGGCGCGGACCTGACCACTGCGACAGGCCACCGTCGTCTCGCACTGCCGCCGGTTCGGCTGGCGCGGTAATCGTCGATACCACGGCAAGCAAACTTTCCAGCAGGGCGGGGTTGGTGGTCAGCGCCGTGGGTGGGCGGCGCAAAACCCGGCCGAGCATCTGTTGCATCCGCGCCGGGTGTCCATGCAGGCCAGCGGTGACGGCATCAACGAATTCCGCGGACTGGGGGTCCAGTTCTGCGCGGAAAGCTCTGATGCCGCCTACCTGTGCAGTTGCCACAGACCCATCCTGACATGTGTCGATATCGATCGTGAACCCGGCAAGTCTCGGTGAAGTATCAGCCGATCTTGCCACCGTGGTGGGATCGCTGTTGGGTAAATGATGGACCTAAGGTCCGACAAGTCCTGGTTTACCGTGCTGGGTGCCCCGCAAGAACCCCTGATCGCGCTGGGCGCCATCACCACCGCACCGCTTGCCGCTGCATGGCAGGGCCGCTTGCGCGTCACCATATAGCCCCCAGCTACGGATAAATGGGCCTATCCTGCTACAGCATATAATCTACAGGCCTGATGGGGCTGCAACCCCGTGTCATGGGAGAGTCGGTTGGTGTGGTGAGCGACCCTGGTCGCAGACCTCAGGTCAATGCCAGGCTTGAGCAACGTGCTCATGACGTTGTGCGCGCCATCGCGTTTGTCGATGGCACTTCCGAAGCCGAAGTCGTCCGTCGGGCGGTCGCCGACCTTGTAGCGCGACGGGAGAATGAGGACGACATTAAGGACGTGCTGCAGATAGTGGCCAAGCGGCGTGGGCGCAACGGCGACGCACGATGACCCCTCGGCGATGAACCTGGCGGCGTTAGTTTGAGCTAGGTAGGCGGGCCGAGTTTTTCGACGGTTTGTGCGGTGTAGGTGGTTTTGGCGTTACCGCCGGGGGTGGTTTCGATTTTCATGATCGCCTCGATGCGAATGCGATCACCGACGGCAAGGCCGCGGGTTTGGCCGGGGTCGACGCGGCCGAGTTTGACCGTGACGGCCTCGGCGTCGTCTTGCTGGACCAGCCAGGAGCTCACCGCGCTGACGGTGAGGTATTCACCGACGATGGACACCGACTGCTCGTCGAGGTTGGCATGTTCGACCACGTCGGCCATGTAGGCCGCCGCCGTGGCGGTGACCCGGACGCGTCGGGTAGTGCGGGAGGGTTGTTGCCAGTCGATATCTATGTCAAACCCGGCACGGTCCTGAGTCTTTGCCAGGTCCCGCACGGCCGAGGCGGTGCGCGGGCCCATAGCGCCGAGCTGGTGCACGAACGCTGATTCATCGGGGCTGGGGCCGATATCGTTGCCGGCGGCGAACACATCGATGGCCGCGCCAACGGCGGTGTCGAGCATCTGGTCCTCGGATTCGAGTTCGGCGAACA
>PPEA01000652.1 GCA_002967005.1 Mycobacterium talmoniae | reverse complement strand
GCCCGCCCACCCGTCCATGATGGAGTCGATACGCCGCTTGGGCGATGCCGAGAAAACTGGAAGGACCGTCGATGTCTGTGACCGCAGCTACCGATAACACCTGGGGCCCGCTGTCTGAACCGATTCACCCCGACGCCGCCGGTGCCGGTGACCCGGTTTGGAAGGACAACGCCTACCTCGCGTTCTGGGACGTCGATGCACAGGTATTCGGCACGTTGCACGTCTCGACGTCACCCAACGCGCCGAGCGCCCGCCGCGCGCGGTTCAGCATCTCCGTTGCCGGCCGTGTCGTGGAGGTCGTCGAGTCACTCGGCAACGGTTCGTTCGACAGCAACAGCATCCACTTCGGTCTGGACGGCCAGGCTCGCATCGACAACCCGAGCGTGCGCGCCGAGCTTATCAACGCCCCGCTGTTTGTCCCCGCTGACTATGCCACCACCGACCTGATCCCGCCGCTGGTGCCCGGTAAGCCGCTGCAACACTTTCAGCAGGCGTGCACCGTCGTCGGCAGCGTAACCATCGGTGACGCGACGGTGGCGATCAACGGATACGGTATGCGTGACCGCACCTGGGGTTTCCGTGATGAGTCTGCACAGTGGGTCGAATACGCCGGGCTCATCGTTGCCGACGACACGTCGTTCATCACCGCCATTAAGTTCGTCGGTACTGACGGCGCCCTCGCGATAGATGGTTTCGCCATCGACGGTGAGCATTCGGCCTCTATCACCGGTGCGACTTTCGCGCGTAATGCTGCCGCACAGTACCTGCGGGCCCGGCTGGAGCTCTCCGACGGCACCACACGAACGGTGTCGTTGCAAGACCGCCAGGCAGGATTCTGGGTGCCCATGGGCCCGGCCGAAACCGAAGGCCCGGCGTTTGGGACCTATGACGACTTCATGACGCTGGAGAGCGATGGCCGCACCGTCGGTGGCCTCTTCGAGCAGGGCATCATCCACCGGGCTGCCTAGCCACGCCCCCGAACACAAGGGTTCATCATGATGAACGATCTTCAGGTTCTGCAGGCGGCGCGGCTCAAGGGGCGCGCTACCGACGCCGATCTCACCGCCGCAGCGGGGATCTCCGACAGCGATGTGGCGACGTTGCTGCAGTCGCTGATCGACGCAGGCGAACTGGACCGTGCGGGTTCACGTCTCAAGCTCACCGCCGTCGGTCGCGCCCGACTCGAGACGCTGCTGGCCAGTGAGCGCGCCGAGCTCGACCCTGAGGTGCTCCAGGAGCATTACCAGGAATTCGACGTGATCAACGCGGAATTCAAGCAGTTGGTCACCGACTGGCAGCTCATCGACGGTGTGCGCCCCAACGACCACAGCGACGCCGACTATGACGCGGACATCGTTAAAAGGCTCGTCGACCTGCATGAACGCTTCGCGCCACTATTGGGCCGGCTTGTGCAGCTGGTGCCTCGGCTCAGCCCATACCCAGCCCGGTTCGGCTCGGCGCTGGAGAAGTTGGCGGCCGGAGAACGCAAGTGGTTCGCGCTGCCGCTCATCGACAGCTACCACACGGTCTGGTTCGAACTGCATGAGGAGCTGATCGGTGTTGCGGGCCTAACCCGTGCCGACGAAGCCGCGGCCGGGCGGGCCGAATGACATCCGAGGCGCTCGATCCCGCACCGCTCCTCACCCTGGACGGCAGCACCCCGGCGGGCCGGGAGCTGCTCGGCGGCAAGGCCTGGAGTATCCATCGGATGATGGCCCTGGGAATCCCGGTACCGCCGGCCTTTGTCATCACGACCGAGGTCTGCAGGCGCTATTACGCCGCGGACGAGACGCTGCCGGAAGATGTCTGGCAGCGCGTGCCGGACGCGATCGCAGAACTGGAGAGTGCAACGGGGCGGCGGTTCGGTGGATCGGCCAGCCCCCTGCTGGTGTCGGTTCGCTCGGGTGCCGCGACGAGCATGCCCGGAATGATGGACACCATCTTGAACCTCGGTGTGACCGCCGATGTCGAACGGGCCATCGCCGAGGAGAGCGGTGACGCTGCATACGCAGCCGATACCCGTCGCCGCTTCCTCGAACAGTTCGAGAAGGTCGTCGGATGTCCGGCGCCGTCCGATCCCTGGGAGCAGCTGCGACTCGCGGTGGTCGCCGTACTCGAGTCGTGGAACTCCAAGCGCGCCAAGAGTTATCGGGCAAGACGGGGGCTCTCGCACGATGGCGGTACCGCGGTCACGGTGCAGGCGATGGTGTTCGGAAACCTCGATGATCGCTCAGGTACCGGCGTATTGTTCTCCCGTGATCCGCTCACCGGGGCGGCGGAGGCCTACGGTGAATGGCTGCCTCGTGGTCAGGGTGAGGATGTCGTCTCGGGGCGTGCCGACGCACTGCCGCTGGATCGTCTGGCCGCGACGATGCCGGAGGTCCACGCCGAGCTGATGGAGGCTACCGCACGCCTCGAGTCAGACAGCAGAGACGTGCAGGACATCGAATTCACCGTCGAGAGCGGCACTTTGTGGCTGCTGCAGGCGCGGGACGCCAAACGGTCGCCCCAGGCTGCCGTTCGGCATGCCGTGCTACTGCAGCGCGAGGGCATCATCACAACCGTCGAGGCGCTCGACCGTGTGAACCCCGATCACGTCCGCGCTCTGCTTGCACCGCATCTCGACCCGACCGCCGTTCGTAGCGCCACGCCGATCGCCGCCGGCAAACCGGCCTGCCCAGGCGTTGCCACCGGAGTCGTGGTGACCAATGCCGATGAGGCCGAGGAACGCGCCGACGGGGGCGAGGCGGTCATCCTGGCGCGTCCCACCACTGATCCCGACGACGTCGCGGCGATGTCGGTCGCAGCGGCGGTCCTGACCGAGTTGGGTGGCTCGACGTCGCATGCCGCCGTCGTCTGTCGTGAGATGGCGGTGCCCTGTGTGGTCGGCTGTGGCACCGGGAACCTCATGGCGCTCGCCGGTCGGACCGTCACCGTCGACGCGACCGCCGGAACGATCTTCCCGGGGGAGGTGCGGGTCCTGGCAGCCACCGTAGCGGACGACCTCGATCTTGCGTTGCTCACCGCATGGGCACGTGAAGAGCAGGGGCCCGCCGCCCAGGGCTCGCTTCCTGAGCTGCTGCAGCGCCGCAACGAGGCAGCGCGCCGATGAGCCGGTGCGTCAGCGAGTCTCGGCGCCCCGGCTGCGTTTGAGGCGCTGGTAGTTGTCCCACCAGACCTCCTGGTAGGTGCAGTGTGTCACCCGGCCGTGCTCGTCCTCCCAGCGGAAGACGCTGTCGGCAAACCCGATGTTCGGCCAGGAGTGCATTGGGGACACGGCCAGTGCGCGGCCCTCGAAACGTGAACGGGCACCGGAGGAATCGACGATCTCAAGCTGCTGCCGGCTGGCAGTCCCGAGGACCGGGTGGCGTTCAATGACCCGGCGGCGGACCTCGGTGATCCGACAAACCGTACCTTTCAATAATCTAACGTGGGTTATATTCTTGTCGACATGAGGCTGCGCGGAACTCTGCAGGCGTTACGCGGGTTCGACGCATGACGGCGGGCACCGGGTCCGTGTGGCGGGTCCGAACGGGCGACAACCCGTTTGATGTCGACCCGGCCGTGGACCTGTTGTGTGCGGTCCCCGAGGGTATTCCCGGCTGGAGTGAGACGATGTTTTTCCACGTCTGGTCGCCAGCGGAGAACGTCGGCATCTTCATTCACATTAGGACGGTGGCTCGGCGATCTCGACCTCTGGTGGGCGCAGGTGATTGCGCTGTTGCCCGACGGTGTATTACTCGTGAATCGGTCGTGGGGTCGGGCGGGCGATGAGCGTGGACCGGCGACCGGGAATCTTCGCGTCGCATGTCTGGAACCGCTGCGGCGCTGGCGGCTCACCTTCGACGGTGCCGGAGCGATGACCGATCTGGGTTCGATGGCGGTGGCGCCGGTGGGCGCGGGGACGGCGCGGGATTTCGGCTTCGAGGTCGAACTCGAGGCGGCAGCCCCGGTTTGGGATCTACACGCGGCGCTCGGCATTGACGGTCTGAACTGGGTCAACGGTTTGGTCAACTGGCGGCTGGACGGTCGGGTCGACCATCGCACCTACGCGTTTCAGGAGGCGGGACGGTGCGAGACCGGCGGGGACGTACGGGTGACAGGGCTGGAGAGCTACGTCAGCCATGAGCCGCGGCAGCTTCAGATCACGCTCGGCCGAGCCGCCGGATCGGTGCACACGATGGATGCCGAGTGGTTGCACGGCTATACACTCACCTTGCTCGAGCCCAACGAAAACATCAACGGCGTCGATATTTCCGTTCAGCAGGGCCCGCTGATCATCACTCAGGGTACGGTCCGGGTGGTGGCGTCAGACGGTGAGGTCGGCTACGGCGTCATCGAGCGGGACTACCGCCCCTCGATGCTGCCCTCGCCGGAAGAACGTTGAGATGACCGGGGTGGCGACGACCGTATCCCCAGGTGTGTACCACCGAATGAGAAGAGATGGGGTAGCGGCACATGCTTGACGACCTCGAGATGAGTCCGGCTGCACGCGAGAAAAACCCGATCCACGCGGGCATGTGCGATCCGTCGGTGGGATGGTCCACCACGAATGCCAGCGAGGCGCTGCCCGGGGTGGTGACCCCGCTGACCTGGTCGATTTTCGGCGACGGCGTCGAGCGGTCCATGCGCGGTGCCTTCGCCGACATGGGGGTCCTGCGAGAGTCCGAATGTGTGCCGCCTGCACGTACCGAGCAGCGGTTGTGGGATCTGTGGTACGGCCGTGCGGCGGGGAACCTGAACACGTTTCGGTTCGTCGGCGACCGTACCCCGGGTACCAGTGGTGACGCGGTTGAGGAACAGATCTTCGGCCGAGTGCGGCCGGGCGTGACATCGAAGAAGGTCTATTCGCGCTATCCGATCGTGGCGGTCAAGATGCCCTACAGCGCATTGCGCTGTCAGGCACGGCTCCGCGAGGCCACCGCCACCATCTACCCGTGGTGGCAGCGCTCGGTCGGCGGTGGCCGACCGACCGAGCTTGCCCAGGCCCAAGCCTTGTTGCGTGAGGCGGTCCAGAACTTCGAGCGGGTCATGCGGCCGCACACCCTGGCAGCGATGCTATGCCAAGCGCTCTATGACCAGGTCCGTGCCGCCGCGGAGCGGGCGCACCGCCCCGGGCTGGAGATTTCCCTGGTTACCGGATATGGCGATATGGCGGAAACTGTCGTGGTGGGCGATCTCTGGGCGGTATCACGAAACCGCCTGTCGGTCGAGGAATTCGTAACGCGACACGGGTTTCACGGCCCCAACGAGGGCGAGCTCTCCGCGCGCGTGTGGCGGCTTGACCAGGCGCCGCTGGAACGTCTCGTGGCCGCCTACCGCGAGATGCCCGACGAACGCGATCCACACCGCGTCGTCGCCGAGCGTGGCGACGAGCGCCGTCGGGCCGAGGCCGAGCTGATGCGTGCCTTGCCGTCGTGGCAACGTCCCCCGACACGGGTCCTGTTGGACATCGCAGCCAACCTCATCCCGCTGCGGGGGATCGGTAAAGCGTCGTTTCTGCAGTGCCTCGACGTTGCGCGCGTTGCCGCGCGCGTCTGCGGCGAGGTGCTGACGCGGTCGGGTGCCTTTGCCGTTCCCGAGGACGCATTCTGGCTCACGGTCGATGAACTCACCGGGGCGCCGGCACCGGACGTGGACGCCCTGATCGCAACCCGGCGTGCAGTGACCGACGAATACCGCAGGGTGGGCGTACCCGAGGTGTGGCAGGGCACACCCCGGCCGTTCGTCCTGGCCGCAACGGCCGATCGGATCGACGGCGAGATCAGCGGTGCGGCAGTGTCTCCCGGAGTCGTGGAAGGCACTGCGCGACTCATCCTCGATCCCGAGGCCGACGAGGAGCTCAAGCCGGGTGAGATCTTGGTGTGTCGGACCACGGACCCAAGTTGGGCGTCGCTGATGATGGTGGCCTCGGCGCTGGTGATCGACATCGGCGGAGCGATCTCGCACGGTGCGATTGTTGCCCGCGAGCTCGGAATCCCCTGCGTGATCGGTACGCGCACCGGTACCCAGATCCTGCGCACGGGGGACCGAATCCGCGTCGACGGCGAGCGTGGTGCGGTGGAAATCCTCGCGCCAGCCGCACCCTGAAGGGTGTTGGGGTTTTCCCGAAAATGTGGATACGGTTGGCATCGGCTGCAATCAGCTCCGCGTTCCCTGGCCAGGTTTGCCGGTAGCGGCATTCGCGCTTGAATATTGACTTAGCTCCCCAGCGAATCATGTCCGTCACGTTCGCGGCGCGCCTTCCACCGAATGTGAGAACGCCTGTTAAGTGTTCGTTCGTCACACCCTTCGGACGGCGAGGGAAGTGCGATTGGAAGCGGGCGTCGCGGTTCTCGGTGCGGAAGATCCGACACAACGGTGGTCGTGTATAGCCATTGGAGGTATACTAGTAGACATGCCGAGTCAAAGGCCTGCCTCGACGGAGGCTCAGGTGTCCGGCGACGAGGAAGACCGATTACGGAGTTGACCCATGCCCAAGAAGTCCGAGTGCGGGCTCGAAGCGCCCCACGACCCGCCAGCCGACGTGCCGCTGTGGAGCGAGAACTTCGCCTGGTTGTGCCACGACGCGGAAACGGGAGCGGGAATTCTGCTGCACCTTGGGCGGATGCCGCACCGTCAGTCGCTATGGCGCAGCACCGTCGTCGCGTACCTTCCGGATGGCCAGCTCGTGGTGTCGAAAGCGGTCACGCCCAGCCCGGGCAGTGCGTTGGGTACCGGTAACCTCACCCTGACCTGCCGCGAGCCGATGCGCGAGTGGTCACTGCGATTTGTCGGGGTTGGCCGGCCGACCAGCCGGACAGCGCTAGGGCAGGGGCGGCTCGTGGACGCCGAAGTTGTGCCGCTCGAGATCGATTTGACGTTTACTGGGCTGACGCCGGTGTGGGACCTCGGCGCGATGGAGAGCCTCGGTGACACCCATTACGAACAACACGGGCGGTTCACTGGCACCATCACGGCCGCAGACCGTCGGCACGGTATCGACGCCAGCGGTTATCGCGACCACACCACCGGCAAGAGAGACCTCACCGGGCTCGGCGGTCACGTCTGGACGCACGCACTGTTCCCGAGCGGCCGGGCGTTTTGCGCATTCCGCGCGTTCGCCCCGGACGGCACGGTCGTGCTCAATGACGGCATCCTCATCGAGGGCGACCAGCTCACACCGGTCAGCCCTGTCGACGTCCCTGTTCTCACCGATCCGCTCGGCGGGCCGGAATCAGGCGCGATCACCCTGGAGGGGCACAATCCGATCACCGCGACCGTGCTGCACAGCGTGCCGATCAGCCTCGGTGAGCCGAACGACTTCTACCTCGGGTACGACGCCGACCTCGGGCGCAAGGTCATGGTCGATTGCCCCGCGCGATTCGAGTGGAACGGTGAGACGACCTTCGGTTGGCTAGAACGTAGTGCCATCCTGCCGTGATGAGCACGATCGAGACCTGCACGGCGGTGGAGAACAGATGAACCCAAGTGAGAATTTCGTAGACCCCGTCGACCACACCAACTGCGACCCGGCGGTGGCGTGGACGTCTGGCAACGTAGCGGAAGCCTTCCCCGGGGTGTGTACGCCGCTGGGCTTCAGCTTCATGCACGCCCCGGTCGAGCTCGCTCTGCGCGGCGCCTTCCGCGATATCGGGGTGCTGACCGACGCCCAGCTCGTCGTCCCGGAGCTGGTCGAGGAGCAGTTCTGGTCGGTGTTCGCGGGGCGGGCCGCCGCAAACATGGACCAGTTCCGCGCGCTGGCCGATCTCACCCCGGGCACGTCGGCGACCGCGGTGGAGAACCAGCTGTTCGGCTACGTCCGCGCCGGCATCGTGGACAACAACAGCTATCGGCGGTACCCGGTGATCGCCGTGCGGGCGCCACTGCTGATCGCCAGGTTGAGCCGGGCTCACGATGCGTACTTCGCGGAGGTGCGGCAGTGGTGGCAGACCGTCGTGCGACGCGTCGCGACCGCCGGCCAGGCGGAGTGTCTGGACATGCTCGAGGTGACCCAGGAACGATTCGGCCACATGATGCGGCTGCATTTCCTGGCCACATTCGTCGGCAATGGCCTCGCCGACCGGTTGGCGGCTCTGGTCGCCCAGCATGGCGAGCTGGGGCTGGAGGCCAAGCTGCTCTCCGGGGTGGGGTCCGAGGAGGCCGACGTCGCGGAGGATCTCTGGGAGCTGGCACACGGCGGACTCGACCTGCAGGTTTTTGTGGACCGGCACGGCTACCACGGCCCGCAGGAGGGCCAGATCGACAGTGTTTCGTGGCGTGAGAGCCCCCAGCTGCTGGCGTCCCGTCTTGCCGAGTACCGCGCCATGGGACGCGATAGCGCCCGAGCACCCCAGCAGCGTGCTCGTCAGCGGCGGCAGGAACGGGAGGCCGCCGAACGGTTGGTCAGGGAACGTCTGCGGTGGACATCCCGGGTCCAGCTGCGACCGCTGGTCAAGGCGGCGAGCCGGTTCCTCGCGCTGCGCGAGCAGGGCAAGGCCGGCTACCTGATGATGTTCGACGCTGCCCGGGCGTGCGCCAGACGCCTCGGCGACCTGAAACAGGCCGACGGGCTGCTGGACCGCGCCGACGACGTCTTTTTCGTGACCTACTCTGAGCTGAAAGCGGGGCCGCCGCCCGCTGGCCGGGCGCACATTTCGGAGCGCCGGGCCCGGCACGAGCTGCGCCAGAATCAGCGACTGCCCGAGTCCTGGGTCGGGGTGCCAGAGCCGATCCCGCTGGGCGGCCCCACCGGCAGCGGCGCCGAGGCCGGAACGGTGATCACCGGTGTCGGGGCCTGCAACGGAGTTGTCGAGGGGCGCGCCCGCGTGATCACCGACCCGGACGAGATCGACCTGGACGAGGGCGACATCCTGGTTTGCGAGGCCACCGACCCTAGCTGGATCTCGTTGTTCATGGTCGCCTCCGGTGTGGTTACCGACCTCGGCGGAATGCTCAGCCACGGCGCCATCGTGGCCAGGGAGATGGGAATCCCGGCCGTGGTGGGTACCCGGACCGGGAGCCGGACCATCGCTGATGGCCAGCGCGTGCGGCTGGACGGGGACAACGGCACCGTCGAAGTCCTGGGCGGAGTGGAGTGACGGCCTGTGGGGACCGAGGGGCTTCGTAGACTGCCGCACTGTGATCCAGAATCGCGCATTGTCGATGAAGCCCCCATCGCAGCTTGACCCCGGACACCTCACGCTGGTCCGCTGTGCGCTCTGGAACGGTCCCGAGTTCGGTGCCGAGTGCGTCGGGGCAGCAGGAGGCACGACTTCGTGAGCGCCCCGTATCGTCCGAGCGGCATAGCAGCGGGGCTGTCCCCCGATCAGGTGGTCGAGGCGGCGCTCGAGCACATCGAACGTCACGGGTACGAAACCCTCACGATGCGCAAGCTCGCTACTGAGCTGCACGTCTCGCCCATGACGATCTACCGCCATGTGGCGGATAAACGCGCACTATTGAGTCAAGTCGCCGACCATTACTTCGATGAGCTCCGTGTCCCGTCCGTCATGGCCGATTGGCAAGACTATTTGGGCGAATGGTTCGACGCGCTGCACACCTTGATGCTCCGCCGTCCGGTGCTGGCCCACGTCATGGCTGAGCAGCCACTCGACGGGCCCGTGGCCTGGAAAGCCGCCGACCACGTCATCGGGGTTCTCGCCGATAACAGGTTCACGCCGGCAGAAGCCGGGGAACTGTTCACCGCGCTGCTCAGCTACACAATCGGGTTCACCCAGCTGCGTCGCGGACGGTCGGCTGACGACTCTTCGATCCAAGCGGCTGATCGCGATCAATTGCGCGCTGAGTTTCCGCATCTGGCCGAAGCAGTTGAGAGCTACGGCAGATGGCTGTCCAGGCCGTCGTTCGCCCACGGGGTGCGATTGTTGATCGAGGCCTGGACGGCCGAGCGAGGCGCGTCACCGTCGATCCCGTAGTTCTTTGCGGATGGGTTGCCGAATCTCGCACCGTTTCAAGGGATCGAAGCCCGGCTGACCGGCCCTTCCGGGAGCAATGATCAGAACCTGTGGATGGGTCTCGGCGAGTGGTGTAGGAAAGGGCGGTTTCTCACACTTGGCGACGAAGCTAATCACATTGACTTCGTTATGATCTCGATTTCCAGTCCAGACAAACGTCAACCGCCCGTAGTCGACACCCGCCCGAGCCTGGACCCGTAGAATACCTGCATCGGCAAGTCTCGGCCTCCCTGCAATTCTTCAAAGTCAGGATGCCCAGCGCCCTGGTCTCCAACGAAGGGGAAACTGATGCTTGGAATCGCCCGCTTGTCGACGCCGAAAATCACGCATGACTACGTCACCGGACTGATCCGCCGTCAAGCTACTCATGCGATAACCCACCGATCTTCCAACAGGCCAATCCAGCAGAACTCGGCATCCCACATTGAACAAAGAGCAACAAATGCCGGGTCACAGCGGTTCGGTGCCAGCGTTCTCCCAGCACGATTCATCAGTCGAAATCCTCACGCCCCCACCGAGATCAGGCTCAGGGGCGTTACCGGGCCACCGTCCCGCTATCCCAGATGGCTCCTCGTATAGGGGTCCTCCGGTCGTCTACGTCCGCCTCAGTGGCCTTTGGCCAGGTCGCGCAGCACGGTTTGAGCGGCGAGTTTTCCGGGCAGCGCGCAGACCCCTCCGACTGGATGAGTGCCTGCGCCGCTCAGGTATAGGCCGTCGACGGGAATGCGGTAACCGCCAAGCCCCGGTGCAGGCTTGAGAGGCCCGAAGCGGGTGATCAGCGGATCGACGTGGTAGACGTTGCCCGCCGGGGCGTTGAAGCGCTTCTCGATGTCGGGTCCGCCGAGCACGGCGCGGTCGACCTCCAGGCTATCGAGCCCCTCATAGTACTGAGCCGTGTCACGCAGGACGGCGTCACCGACCTTGTCCCGCACGTCCTCCCACGGGACCTCTGGAGTCACCGGGATCACGCCGGACCACAGCCAAAGGTTGCTGGAACCGGCTGGCGCCTGGGTGGGGTCGACCGCGGAGGGAATGATGGCGCAACTGACCGGTACCGGGTCGGGCCATTGGCCACGCACGACTGCGTTCCAGGCGGCGTCTTGTTCCTCCAGGGTGTGCCAGGCGATCAAGTACTTGCGCAGGTCCAGGCCGTCGTTGCGCCACGCTTCGTGGCGGCGCATCGAAACCTCGCCGTTGAGAGCAACATTGATCTTCAGCGACGTGGCGTGGGTCTTGCGGATCGGGATGTCCCTGGCTCGCGCAGACATCTTGAAGTCGAGCACCCCTTCGGGGAGCAGCTCGTTGAGTGTCACCACCGGATTGCAGGTGGTGAGCACACCCTTGCGTGCCCGGATCGTCTGGCCGGAATCGAGGAGTACCCCGGTAACTCGATTGCCGGACATGACGAGTTCGCTCACCCGGCTGTTGGTGTGGACCGTGCCGCCCAGCGCGGTCAGGCAGCGATGCAATGCGGCGGGGAGCGCTCCGGTGCCACCGATCGGCATGGCATTGGAGACCCGTTGCACCACACCGAGGTAGATCATCGCCCATGCGGTCATGTCGAGGCGCATCTGGGAGAACGCCGCCATCGCAGCCAGCGCGCCCTTGGGCAGTTCTGACTCGAAGGTCTCCTCGAGGAACTCGGTGTGGGACGCGGTGGCGAAGTGCCGCAGCGACCACAGCTGCTTGGGGTGTCGGGCTGCCCGAGCCACGGCACGACCCATCTCCTTATTCCACGGCCGCAATGGATGGGACTTCATGTAGGCGACCACCAGGTCCATCGCGGGGTCGAGCGCGTTGGCCAGGTCGAGCCAGGCCCGAGCGTCCTTCGGGGAGAAGCGACGAAGCTCATCGGCGGTGCGGCTGGCGTCCTTCCAGATCGCCAACGAGCTGCCGTCGGGTGCTAGCTGGACGTGTGCCGGGTCGACCGAGATTTGGCGCAGGCCGTATTTGTGCAACTCCAGTTCCTCGGCGACACCGGAGAGTCGGAAGATGCCCGTGAGTTGGATTGCACCTTCGTTGAAGAAATGACCCGGAGCGCTGGGCAGTGTGGCGTTGGTTGATGTCATCCCACCGACGGTGGGGGATGCCTCCACAACGGTTACCTGGTGTCCCTCGCGTGCCAGGTAACAACCCGCCGTCAGACCGTTGTGGCCTGCTCCGACGATTACGAAGTCAGTCTCGCGGGGGAGGGGCGTGACTGCCGGTGTCTCAGTCTCCATGGGTCGATCATGGCGAAACTCGATTCATAAATCAAGAATAATTTTTGCTTCAGATGCGATACTTCGATCATGAACGCACCAGCCGGACCGATGGGCCGCCGTGCCCGCCGCAAAGCCGAGGCCAAACGTCGGTTGCTGTCGGCGGCTCGGCAGGCGATCGCCCAATCCGGCATCGTGGGGGTGCGGATCAGCGACGTGACCGCGCTCGCCGATCTGGGCTTTGGCACCTTCTATAGCTATTTCGAGTCCAAGGAAGCCCTCGTCGATGCGGTTGCCGAGGAGGTACTTTCCGGGCTGGGAGCCACGATCGGCGGCGCGGCGTTGGAGTTCGAGGACCCCGCCGAGGCCGCCTCGGCGTCGTATCGCAGATTCCTCCGGTTCGGTCGCGACCAACCGGAGTTCGCCAAGATCATCGTCGAACTCGACCGCGCCAACGACATGTTCGAAGATGTCGTCAGGCCGTGGGCGCGCGAGACCCTCGAACGCGGCCAGCGGCTGGGGCGTTTCGATATCCCGAACGTCGAACTGTGCTTGACCTCCGTCGCGGCCTCAGCCCTCGCGGTGATCAGCGGGATCCTCAGCGGCCACATCGCGGCGGGGCCCGATACGGAATCGAGCGGAGCCGAGATGATGTTGCGGGCGTTCGGTGTCGACCGGGCCGCTGCCCACCGAATCGCATACCGGGAACTGCCGGCTCTGGGGTCGATGGGCTCCGACGGACCGGCCGGTGAGCCAAGCGGCAACTGACCTGCGCGCGAGTGGTCTGTCCGCGGTGTCGACTCGGCGACTTGCCGGCGTTCCGCGCGCTGCGCGACGTGTGTCGAAGCCTCAGATCCCGCGCGAAGCCCGGCGAGATCCATCGTGGATGAATAAAGATTCAATATTGATGTTTTGCTCATGCCGCTGTACCGTCAGTGCGCAGCCAGGCCGAGAGCCATCGGCCATGAGGTGCCTACCGCCGTCGAGGGGGCGCGCGGAATCAACGTCGGATGTGAGGATCGACCGTGACATCTTCGGTGAGCGTGCTGGCCGCAACGCCAATTCCCGAACACCCGGGGACCCCGATGCCGTTCTGGCCGGAGATCCTCTTCACGGTGTTCCTGGGCATACCCGTGGTTTTCGGTGTTTTCTTCGCGATCCGGCACCTCATCATCGGGCGGGGGCCGTTGCTGGCCTACTGCATCATTGGCGGCGGGATCGCATGCCTGTTCGAACCGATTGTCGATCTCTTGGGCATGGCCTACATGCGTGAGCATGCAACACTGACGACGTTCTCCTCGATGGGCCGAGACTTCCCGCTCTTCATTAACTTCGTCTACATCTGGTACGTCGGCGGGTTGGCGTATCTCGCATATCGCATCTACTCCACCGGGGTCACTCGAAAAGGTCTGTTCGCGCTCTACGTGATCGACGTGTTCATCAATATCTGGCTGGAGAGTCCCGGTGTGTTGATGGGTGCCTACGAGTATTACGGGCATCAGCCGCTGAACTTCTGGGGACTGCCGCTGTGGTGGGTGTGCGTCAATCCGGTCATGCCGATGACAGCGGGCGCGTTGATCTACCGGCTGGCTCCGCACCTGCACGGGTGGAGGTTGGCCCTGATCATTGCATTCATCCCGATGGCGGACGGTATCGCCAACGGTGCGACTGCATGGCCGATGTGGACGTCGCTGAACCTCGATGCCCCGGTGGGGGTCGCATACCTGGCATGGCTGGTCACTCTCGGATTGGCACTGACCTCGGTGTGGATCCTGTCGTTCGCGGTGAGTCGCCCCGATGATGAGGTATTCATCAAATCGAAGGTCGGCTTGCTCAAGGCCGCGATTTTCGGGACCCCTGGCGAGACCGTCTCGGATGCGTCGGCCGGTCAGCACGCCGACGGCATAGCGGTGCCGGCCGCCGGTTGACGGCGCGGTTAGGTGGCTGCTGACCCCGCGGTCCTCGTCACGATCGCGGAGGCCTCGTCGGGGCGCACCCCGAGGGACGCGAGCACATAGCAGGCGAACGCCTCCGCGGCTTCGGGTTGGTGGCGTCCATCGAGGATCTCGCGAATCAGCGCGAACGCACCGCCGATCACCGCCGTCAACAGGACCTCGACATCGGGGACGCTGAATCGGCCGGTGGCGATCCCGCGTTCTACGGCCATCCGGGCATACGGGTGTACGGCCTGCCCGAACAACGCTTCGGAGTGCGCGATATTGACGATCAGTCGAGCGAGATCCGGCTCCCGGCGGGCCAATCCGATGACGCGCACATTAGCCATCGCCACGATCTCGGCGGGATCGGTATCGTCACTGGTCTCGGTGATGGTCGCCGACGCCAGATCGGAGAGAGTCTCGGTGATGATGGCCTCGACCAGCTCGTCCTTGGACGGAAAGTAGTTGTAGAACGATCCGAGTGCGACGTCGGCGAGTTCGGTGATTTCCTGCACGCGCAGGCCGGAGACACCCTTGGCCGCAATCAGGGTGCGTCCCGCGTCGAGCAGTTGGCGCCGGGTCCGCAGTTGCTGGCGCTGGGTGCGCGTCACGGTGTCCTGTTTCTTGGGGGCCATAGCGGTAATTATCGTAGATGAACCGATGTTCAGTATTGATACGTTGCTCACGTTCGGCTACGCTTAATGGCGGTTAGATTTGTGATCCGGCTGACAAATCCGGTCTGGGGCTCACCGCAGACTATCTCCCCCACGGCTCTTCAGGGCCGTCTGGTGGAGCCTGCGGGAGCGGTCGGACCGCCGCGCCCGTCGATGTGACGTTGAGAGGATTTGCGATATGGCATTTCGTACGCACCCAGGTGACACCGATATGGTGCTGCCTCTGCCGAAACCTGGTGAGCGTTGGGATCCGCACCTGATCCACACGCACTATTTCGGCTTCTCCGTGCCCGAGGCGGCCATCGGGGCATTCCTCTACGTGCGCTACCAGCCGGCGTATCCGCTCTCTCAGGGTGGGGTGTGCATCTTCCAGGGCACCGACAATGTCGAGTACGCCGATATGGCGTTCATCGACTACGAACTCACCATGCCCTGGCCGACCGTCGAGGGCAACACGATTACGACCGACAACGGGCTATCGATCGAGTTCCTCGAGCCTGGACGTACGGCACGTCTGCGCTATGCGGCCGGTGACGGACGGATGTCGTTTGACCTGCTGGCCGACGCGGTGACCCCGTTGTTTGCCCGTGGCCACGTCATGCCGGGTGAGGAAGCTCACCACGATGCATCCCGGGAGTCCGGCGGCACCGAGCAATTCATGCATGTCACCGGACAATTGCTGCTCGACGGGACGAACTACGACGTCGACTGCTATGCACCGCGCGACCGATCGTGGCGCCAGGTGCGCGTGGAGAAACGCGGCGCGGTGCCGGTGCCGCCGGTCGGATGGTCGCCGATGTACTTCGGCGAGGACCTGATCTTCAACCAGATCAGCTTCGAACCGCTCGACACCGACCCCGCCTGGGCGGGCCTCTACGAGGTCGGCGACAGGCCCTCGCACCACTTCGCCTGGGTCCAACGCGGGCAGGAATCACGCGAAGTCGTGTCGGTGCGACGCAACGTCCTCGAATACCACTCACGTATCCACATGGCGACCCGCCAGGAGATCACGGCCGAGGACGACCACGGCGACACGTATCGGTTCCGTGGCGAAGCGATCGCTGCGGCGTCGCTACCGGCTTGGCCCAACGCATCTTTCCACGACAGCCTCTACCGCTGGGAAGACGAGCAAGGTCGCGTCGCGCACGCCACCTATCAGGAGATCTGGTTCGACGACTACCAACGGGCCATGGTGCGCCGCAGTGCGCAGACCGCCCGAACGTAACCGGCAGCCCGCAACCCACGGAGGACCCCTATGGCACTGCAGAATTCGATCGATACCGACGCCGCCGCAGAACGGCTGGCCACATGGTTGACCACGCAATGGCCGGGTGTGCAGAACATGAAGGTGCAGGACCTGACCGTCCCCGCCTCGGCGGGCCTGTCTAATGAGACGGTGCTGTTCAACGCCGCATGGCAGCGCGACGGTCAGTCAGATTCCAGGGCGATGGTCGCCCGGGTGCAGCCCACCAGCGAGGGTGTGTTCCCGACCTACGACCTCAAAAAGGAGGCGAAGGTCCTCGGCGTACTCGGCGCCAACGGGGCCGTGCCGGTGCCGGAGATCTACTCCTACGCCGAGGACCGCTCGGTATTCGGCGCACCGTTCATGGTGATGGAGCGCGTTGACGGACGGATCCCCTCCGATGACCCGCCGTTCACCGCCGGCGGATGGGTGCTCGATCTTGAGGCGTCGCAACGAACCAAAATGTGGCAGAGCACCATTGAGGTGCTCGCCAGCATCCACGGCACCGACTGGAAGGGCCTAGGCTTAGATTTCCTCGATACGCCGGATTACGGCAGCGGGCTCGACGCCCAGCTTGCGTACTGGGCTGAATTCTTCAACTGGGCCGCCGCGGGCGAACCGAACCCCACCATCGAACATGCGCTCACCTGGCTGGTCGACCACAAACCCACCGACACCGAAGACAAGGTCCTCAACTGGGGTGACGCACGAGTCGGCAACGTCATCTACGGTGAGGACCTCGCTCCGGTTGCCGTGCTGGACTGGGAGATGGTCACTCTGGCCCCCAGGGAACTCGACCTGGGCTGGTGGTTCTTCCTGGAACGCCACCACACCGAGGGCATCGGGTTACCGACGCCCACGGGCATCCCTGACCGCGCCACCACCGTCGCTCGGTACGAGGAACTGACCGGCTACCGGGTGCAAAACCTCGAATACTACGAGATATTCGCGGGAGCGAGGCTGTCCATCATTATGGTCCGCGCTGCTCACATGATGATCGCCGGCGGCCTGCTCCCGCCGGACGCGCCGATGGCGGTGAGCAACCCGGCTAGCCAGCTGCTGGCCAAGTTGCTGGGCCTGCCCGCACCCACCGGGACGACCACCTCGTTTATCGGAAATCGCTAGATTCCGTGGAGTATGCCTCGCTGGGCAGGGCAGGAAGCCTTTGCGGTCGAGAGTGATTCGCACGTGTACCTGAACCACTCTCGCCCTCAGAAATAAGGAATTCGCATGAACAGCAAGATATCCCGCGATGTCATTGTCATCGGTGCGGGCCACAATGGGTTGACGGCCGCGGCGTACTTGGCCAAGGCCGGCCGGAGGGTGACGGTGCTGGAGGCCTCGCCGGTCATCGGCGGGATGTTGGGATCGAATTCCATCATCCCCGCGCGCCGAATCATATCCACAACGAGGGCGGTATCCAGGCGTCGCTGTTCCGGGCGTCGTCGATCACCAAGGACCTCAACCTGGACCGCTACGGGTTGGTTCAGTTACCGGCAGACCCGTATCACGTGCACCTTGAACCCGAAGGTGCATCATTGGCATTCTGGCAGGACCCGCGACGCACCGCCGAAGAGATCCGTCATTTCTCGCCCCGCGATGCCCGCGCATTCCTCAAATTCGCCACCCTGTTGGATGCGGCGATGGACATCGGGCTTCCACTGCTGCTGGGCCACCCCACCCGTCCGGCCGCGCGCGCGGTGAGCGCAGCCGTCACCCAGATCGCCAAGCACCGGCGAGAACTCGCGCCCCTCACACGGTTCTTTGTCAGCGGTCACCAGGAAATCATCGAAGAATGGTTCGATCATCCGCTTCTTCGAGCCGCTTTAGCGGCGATGCCGCCGTTCTGCTGGATGACCCAGGATGGGACCGGCTGGGCCCTGATCTACCTCGGTATCTGCCACCGCATCATGAACGCCAGATTCCAAGGCGGGTCGGTGTCCTTGCCCAGGGCGCTCGCCGCGTGTCTGAAGGACCACGGCGGTGACGTGCGACTGTCCGCTCGGGTGGAGGAACTGATCGTCACAGGCGGTGCGGTTACCGGGGTGCGGCTAAGCGATGGCGAGGAGCTCTCGGCGGGATACGTGATGGCCGCGTGCAGCCCCGTCGTGACGCTGAACAGACTGCTACCCGAGGGGACCCTGTCGGAGGATCTGGAGCGGCGCGCCTCGGTCATCCCGACAACCAACACCGGAGCAGGCAACCTCAAGGTCGATTTTGCCTTCTCGGGTCGTATCGAGATGACCAAGCACAACAGGTGGCGTAAGGATGGCCTGGACTTACGTGAACCCGTGGTGAGTTGGCACACCTACGACGAACACCTGCAGGGATGGAACGACTCGGTGGCACGACGCTGGCCCGCCAAGATTCCATTCATCTCGATCGTCCCGACAGCCATCGACCCCACACAGGCCCCGGACGGGCAGGACACGTGCTGGATCTGGTCGGGGATTGTCCCGTCGCGTCCAGACGTACCGTGGTCCGAGGTTCGCGAAGACATCGGCGAACAGGTGGTCAACGAATGCGCGCAGTACTACGACAACTTTCGGGAGGCCGAGATCGGTCGAAGGGTGTTCCTGGCGCCCGATCTTGCTGAGCGTTTCAATGTGCCCGGCGGCAACGTCTACCATGTCGATCCGTTCCTGCTGCGCTTCGGGCCGGCACGGCCGGCGATCGGATTATCCAAATATGAGACTCCGGTACCGGGCCTGTACTTGACCGGCGCGGGCACTCACCCGACGGGCGGTATCAGCGGAATTCCGGGACAACAGGCGGCCTTGCGGCTGCTTCGCAGGTCGCAAGACCCCGCAAGGCCCCGGCTCGCGCGGCGCTCATGACTCGAACGGCGCATGGCGGCGGGAACGGTCGTCTGGGCGGAGGGGCCGCGCTGGTCCTCGGCTCGGCTCCTGGCTGTCGATAGCAGCCGGGGTGCAGCTCAACGCACCAGGGATTCTTAGCGAACTGACGCTCGGATATGACGTTCAAGGAGGGTTTGGATGGCGCTGAAGAACAATTTGGACGCGGAGACGGTGGCCGCAAAAGTGGCGGGTGCATTGACCCGCCACCTCGACGGCGTATCCGACGCCCGCGTGCATGGGGTGGAATTCCCCAGCACGAACGGCATGTCGAACGAAACACTGCTCTTCGAGGCGAGCTGGACGGCAGCAGATGGGCCGCAGCGTGAGTGCCTCGTCGCTCGGGTGCAGCCGGCCGGACCCGCGGTGTTCCCCCGATATGACCTGGGGCTGGAGTTCACGGTGATGAGCGCCCTGGCACGCGGCACGGATGTGGCCGTGCCGAGGATGTTCTTCCATGAGCCGGATCCGGATGTGTTGGGGGCGCCGTTCCTGGTGATGGCCCGGGTCGAGGGCCGAGTGCCCTCGGATGACCCACCCTTCACCACCACCGGGTGGGTGCTGGATCTGACGCCGGGTGAACAGGAGGAGCTGCACCGCAACGGCTTGCGGACGATGGGGCTCATCCATGCCGTCCACCTTGACCAGGTGGGGTTGGGGCAGTTGCGTGACCATCCGGAATCTGGGGTGGATGGCCAATTATCGTTCTGGCGGGACACTTTCGGATGGGCGTCGGAAGGCCAACCCAACCCGGTGGTCGAAGCAGCGCTGGACTGGGCCGAGGGCAATCGTCCGAACGATACCGGTGCCCCCGTGCTCAACTGGGGTGACGCGCGGATCGGCAACATGCTGTTCGCCGGCGACCTGACGGTGGCTGCCGTGCTGGACTGGGAGATGGTGTCGGTGGGTCCGCGTGAACTGGACCTGGGTTGGTGGCTGTTGATGCTCCGCTACTACTCGGAAAGCCTGGGTGCGCCCCAGCTGCCAGGATTTCCGACCCGCGACGAGGTGATCGCCGAGTATGAAAACATCGCCGGTGTGCAAGTCCGAAACCTGCACTATTACGAAGTTCTCGCGGCTCTTCGGCTGTCGATCCTGATGCACCGTGCAGGGAACCTGATGATCTCCGCGGGCCAGCTTCCGCCGGATGCCCCGATGCGGTTGAGCAATCCGGCGAGTCATCTGCTGGCGCGGCTCCTGGATTTGCCGGCACCGACCGGTGAAGCGCAGAGCTTTGTGGGGAATCGATGAGCGCAGCGATGAAGCAATACGACTACGACGATGAAGGGAGCCACGACACGGGCACCGACGCGCCGGACTGGCAGGAGAGCGTGTTCGTGCACTGGTATGACCGCCAGGCCGGGGTGGGGGGAGTGTCCCGCATCGGTCACGAGCCGAATCGTCCGGGTGGGGGTACTAGTGCGCTGCAATGCTTTGTCGCAACCGCCGACGGTGTGCGTTTCCGTCGCAACGACTATCAGTTGCCGCTGGAGCCTCCCGTGGCCGAGCGGGCATTCCGCGCCGGCGGCTCGAGCTGGCTCGTTGATCAGGGCAGACCGCAACTGGTGATCGATGAGCCGGGCGTGACTGCGGACCTGGTCATGGACAACTTCTACCCGTTGACCGACTTCTTCCCGCCGACCAGCAGCATGGCCCAGGATTTCGCCGCGGATCACTACGAAACCTCGGGTCGTATTCGTGGCAGCGTCCGCATCGATGGCCGCAGCTACGACGTGGACGGCATGTACCATCGTGACCACTCCTGGGGCCTGCGCAAGACCATGACGTTGAAGAGTCATCGGTGGATATCCGGCACTTTTGGGCCTGAGCTGTCCTTCGGATCGATCCTGTGGCATGCGTCTGACGAATCGCTGGTGAAGGTGGGATACCTGGTGCGCGACGGGCAGATTGACTACGCCGCTGATGTCGACGCTCTCGCGTACCTGGAACCCGATGGTCTTACCCACCGCGGCGGGGAAGTGCGTTGGACGATGCCGACGGGTGAGACGCTGGAGATGCGTGCGGAGTTGATGGACGCAGTGGTGGCTCAACTGCACAGTGTCTACTACATCGATGCCATCTGCGATGTCCGCCACCCGGATGACGGACGTCTGGGGATGTGCGACTTCGAGATCAGCAACAACGCGCGGATGGGTACCGGTGCGGTCGGCACGGCGATCAGCGCGACGTTGCAGGACGGCTTCAGCAGACGCAGCTGAGGCTGCCCCGGGCCGCACCCAGGATCCGGCGCCGGCGCTGCAGCAGGCAGTTGACGCCGAGCGGCTGGGTTTCCGACGGGCGTTCGTGTCGGAACGGTTCGACCTCAAGGAAGCCGGAGCGTTACTGGGTGGTGTTCTGGCCCGCACGAGCCGACTGGAGGCCGGGACGGGAATCGCGGCCGCGGGGGCTCGGAGCCCGCTGATGGCGGCTGCCATGGCCGCCACGTTGCAGGCTGCTTACGGGCATCGATTCATCTTCGGACTCGGACGCAGTTCGGGGCCTTACCTGGCTGGGCAGGGCATCCGGGAAATGGGGTTGAGGGGATTCGAGGACTACTTCGACTTGCTGCGACGCTTGTTCCGGGGCGAGGAGGTCACCTACCAGGGCCCAGCGGGGAATTACCAGGGCATGCGCACCGTGGACCCGAAAGCGTTTCGGATCCTGTACTACATGATCACGGCGAACGACCTCGATGAGGAATACACCCGCGCCATTGCGCATGCGCGCCTGGTCACCTATTCGGTCGGAATGCCCGCCTTTGCCCAGGCTTACATCACCAACAACGGTTGGGATGCGACGTAGATGCGGCGTCTGCTGGACGATCAACGGTTCCAGTCGATGGGACGGCCGACCGTCGATCAGACCTACCACCGTTCCGACCTGATCGAGGTGTCGAAACGGGTGCCCGAAGAATGGGTGCACGACACCTGTGCCATCGGATCGCTGTCACACTGCCTGGACAAACTCCGCCAGTACCGCAACGCGGGCGCCGATGAGATCGGCTTCTACGGCAGTACCCCGGCCGAGAACGCACGGCTGATCGATGGCTGGCGCGGGAGCGTCGATCGTAGCCCATCAGGCTAAGGGCCGTAGGTGCCGAGCAACCGATACAACGACGTCCGGAAGCGGTGCTCGGCCGAGTCGGCGTTGAAATGACCCGCGATGTGGGCCAGCGCGGGCAGCATCGTCGTATTGATCTCGCGGACCCGATACGTGTCGTGCAGGCGCTGACCGGTGCCGGGTAAGGAAGCGCCGAGGGTGTAATACGCCAATGTCACAACCGTATCTGCTGCCGCATCGGCATCGAAGCCGGCATCCAGCAATATCCCGACCAGACGGTTGGCGTGGCGGTGGAAGTGGGGACCGGCGACGGCCTGCTGGGCGACGATTGTGGCCACCGCGGGCAAGGCCACGAGCTTCGCCCGCATCGCCACGAAGAAATCCAGCAGCGAGTCCTGCCAGGTGATATCGGTGCGAGCATCGGGTATGTCCCCCAGAGCGGCGTCGGCGAGCAACTCAAGCACCTCGTCCTTGCCGGAGACGTGGCGGTACAAGGCCCTCGGTGTGCACCCCAACCGGTCGGCGAGTACGCGCATCGATACCGCTTCCAGCCCGTCGGCATCGGCGACCGCCGTAGCCTCGGCGATGATCGCGTCGAGAGTCAAGAAATTGCGGTAGTCGCGCGGCTTGGTGCGAGTGCCGCCGCCGTCACGACTGGAAGTTGGCACGGATGAAGTCCGTCCACATCGCCACTTGGCTGTCGCCGTGTCCGATTCGGCCGTCGCATTCCCAGCGGGTCAGGCCGATGCTCATGTGCACATTGGACCAGGTATGCCAGTTTGCGCCGGCCCGCACCCGCCCTTCCAGTCGGTGCTCGGTCCCGGTTTCGTCGACCACCATGACGTGATGCGCGGCCTGCCGACGACCCGAATCGTCCCATTCGGTCTGGATGTGTGCGGAAGTGATGGTCCGTAGCACGCCGTCCTGCCATACCCAGCCACGGTTCATCGCCTGTGACATCGCCGGCCGCTCGGGGAAACGGTCGCGCCAGCGCGCGGTCGCGGGATCCTCGAGTCCGGTGACGTGAATGGCGTAGTCATCGCTGAACATCGCCATCAGCCAATGGATTCCAGAAACCACCGTAGGATCTTCGGTTCGTGCCTCACCCCACGAGCGGTCGCGCACCGCGAGGCTATCGACCGGGTATTGCTGGCCGCGCAGCGTGAGGGTTCCCGTGCTCCGCATCACCTGGTCGAAGTGTCGGTTCGATGGCAGCATCGCCGGCGGCATGACCGCGGTCTGCGTGACATCGAACGAGTTACCGCGGGTCGGATCGTCATAGGAGATCCGGATCGACCTCAAGGGTTCGAGCACCTGGTAGCGGAAACCGTTGGGTAAGGTCACATCGCTGAGGTCACCACCGTCGTCGGTGATCGCAGTGTCGGGAACGAAGTCGCGCATATCGAATAACTCGGCCTCGAGTTGGGAACGCTTGAATCCCTGCCAGCACCACGCGCCACCACTCATCGTCCGCATGTTCGGATGCAGCCAAATGTAGTTCAGGCAGTGAATATCTGCCTCGGGAACACTGAACCCGGTGAACACCGTCTCCACCAGCGCGGGGTCGGTATTGTCGACGCGGGCCTCGCGGTGCATGCCTTCGTCGCTGGCGCGGGTCTCGCCGAACGAATCGGCGACCTGCGCGTTCATGAAGTACGAGGTGTTCTTACCCATCGCGCTCCTTGGTTGTCCTCGTCATCTGGGTGAGCTGGTTCCAGCACGGTGACGGTGCCGGCTCCGCCGTCGATCCGCACCCGGTCGCCGGTTCGCAGCAGTGCCGTTCCGTTGCCGGTTCCGATCACGCACGGCAACCCCATTTCACGGGCGACGATGGCGCCGTGCGACGACGTCGACCCGACGTCGATCACGGCACCCGCGGCAAGGTAGAACGCGGACGCCCACGAGGGATCGGTGGTACGGCACACCAAGATCTCGCCCTCCTCGAGATCGTCGCAGTCGCTGGCAGAGGCGAGTACCCGAGCTCTGCCCTCGGCGATCCCGCCCGCGGCGGCGGTACCGGTGACCTGTGAGATCCGCTCGTCACTGCCTGCCGACGCGGCGATCGGCTCAGGCTGGCCGATCCAGCAGTCCGGCACGTCGATCTTGGTGTAGGCCGTATGCAAGGCGCGGCGGTGGTCCACCAGGATCCGCGCATCCGCCGGTGCGCTACCGCGCACCTCGTCGATGGTCAGGAAGAACACGTCACGCGGCTCATCGATGACACCCTCGGTGACTAACTGTCGGCCGCGCACGCCGCATGCCGCGCGGGCGCCGTCGAACGCCTTGGCGAGAGCGGCTTTCCCCTCCTCGCGAAGCGGGATGAACGTCGCCGCCAGCTTCAGCAGCAACCAGCCGACGGGGCGCTTGGCCCTGGGCAGCGCACGGATCAGTTCGCGTTGAGCGGCATGGCGGCGGTAGGTCCGTTCCCGTGACTGTGCAGCCGGGTCCGGCCGGCCGGTGAGCGCGCGGTACTTGACGATGAGCCGCTCTACCGGGCGGGGATCCTCGCGCCAGGACGGATTGGACACCTCCACCTCGCCCGCGCAGCGGAAGCCGTACTCGGCGAGGAACTCGCCCAACGACGCCGACCCCCGCGCCACCCGTTCGAGTGCTGACACCAGTTCCACTTCGACCATCTGTCCGTAGCCGGTGGACAATTCCAGCTCCAAACCTGGTTTGCCCGCGCTGACTGCAAGCTTACCCAACGCGTCGAAAATGCCCTGGGCCACAAAGGTGCCCGCGACGTGGACCCGCATCGCGTACTCGAGCATCTCGAAAGATTCGTCGAACTGCGCCTCGACTGGACGGGACAAGCCAGCGGGCGACGTCGCGAAGCGCCACCAGTCGTCGATGCGGGACACCATCTTTCGCAACCGCTTCGGCAAGCCCAGCACAGTGATCGGCGCCTTGACCGCGATGATAGGGTAGCGCCGCGCCGAGGTGGTGTCCTCGACATTCTCGCGGGTGGAGCCGAAGATCTGCTCCTCGAATGCCGCGCCCGATGAGCCGGGGATGAGATCGCTGACCCTGCGGAAGTAGTTGATGCCCGCCGTGTAGCGGCCGTAGAACACCGCAGATGTCGCCTCGCCCGGTGTTGGCGCGACCACGACTTCCGACCGCTTGAGCACCCCGAGGTCGTAGAACGTGCCGTTGACCGCGAGGTCGGAGATCGGCAGCCACAGCGTTGCGCCGAGTGGGCTCATCACACCCTGGTAATTCTCCCGGGTGTTGATCGTCGACCAGGCGTCGTTCGGAGCGGATTGATGATGCATCGGGTTTGGGGTGTGCAGGTCGAGCGCCGGCGCGTCGCGCGACTCCGACAGAGGCGAATCGCCAGGCAGATCAGACATGGGTGAAGTATACGATGTGTACTTCGTGTTTCGCGACCGATGGTTCGAATGAGTTCTGTGCAAGTTGTTGGCGATCCGTCCGCCTAGGTAGCTGTCATCCGGGCAACAAGTCGCTGGGCACGTCTGGCATGGGAGTTACCGATTAGTGCGTGTCTGATAGATAGGGAAGTCAGAGGGTGACTGTGCCTAGGACGCACCTCAGGCGCGATATACCTCAAGCCTCAGGCATAACACCCGAAACATTTGTCAGAGACGCCCTAGGCGTCACCGTGCTCATTCAGGTCGATTTCCCTTGTCTCGGCTCGGTTGAGCTTTTGTGGGCGTGCACGTTGACCGGCTAGGGGACGGAGCACGCGGCACTTGCTGGCGCAGCGCTTGAACAATCAACGCGAGCCCAGCACGGAAGCCTCCGGAGTGTTGAGGGTATCTCCTGCTGAGATCGACAGCAGAGTCGCAAACCGCACCGGCTCTGCTGAGAGGCGGCTGAAACGATGGGCGCGGGTCTCAGGGGCGCGGCGATACGCGGCACGACGG
Source organism: Mycobacterium talmoniae (assembly GCA_002967005.1). Lineage (GTDB taxonomy): Bacteria > Actinomycetota > Actinomycetes > Mycobacteriales > Mycobacteriaceae > Mycobacterium > Mycobacterium talmoniae. Next base: position 8,309 of record PPEA01000652.1, on the reverse strand, counting down.
TGGGCGTACCCGGTTGCGAATGCGCTAAGCGTTGCGAGCCCGCTGCGGACGCCGTTGTCGTCGAAGCCGGCTGACCGCAATGCCCGGGCGATTCGTTCCATCGCGTCGAGAACCGCGGCGGCGTCGACCGGTTGGATGGCCATGATCTCGGCAAGGTGGGTGTGGGCTTCGAACTCAGCCCCGACCGCGAGAATGACCTGCTGGATTGCTTCGTGCCAGGGCAAGTCGTCGGTCGCTGGCAGCTCGACGTCCGCGAGATAGGTGTCGACGACGGCGCGGAGCAGTTCCTCCTTGGTGGCGACGTGACGGTAGAGCGACATCGGTGCCGCGCCACACGCGGTCGCGAGTTTGCGCATTGTCAGCGTGTCTACCCCGTCGGACTCGATCATCGTGATCGCGGTTGCAATGATCGAGTCACGGGTAAGCTGCCCTCCCCCTTTAAGTGATGCCGGCATCAGAGGATTGTCGCATTGGTGCGGATGCTGGTTGAGATCCGGGAGAGTCGGTGCCGTCGCCAGCCGGATGCATCAGTGCGTTTGGCGCCGCGTTGCGGCGGTGCGGTTGGCGGCGTTCGCGTCGCGATTCAAGATGATATCGGCGGCATGCCAGGCCATTGCGAGGATGGGGCCGTTGGTGTTGCCCGATGGCATCACCGGCCAGATTGAGCCGTCGACGATCCGGAGTGCATCGAGTCCCCGTACGCGCAGCCTGGCGTCGACAACGTAGCTGTCGTCTGGGCCCATAGCGCATGTGCCGCTGGCGTGGAATGCGCAGTTACCGTTACGGATGGCGTATCGAATCACGTCCTGATCGGTGTTGACGTGGGGGCCCGGGTAGGTCTCGTTTTCGACGAGGTCGGCTAGCGGGGATGCGGTGACGATGTCACGCAGTCGTCGCAGGAGGTCGACGGTGGCGCGTTGATCCTCGGGCTCTTGCAGGTAGGCGGGGTCGATCGCAAGTGGAGCATCAGGGTCGGCGCACGTAATGTGCAGGGACCCTCGACTTTCAGGACGGAGGATGTAGCCGCCGATGCTGAATCCTGGAAGCGCTTCGGGGGTGAGCTCCTCGACCATCGTGCCTTTGCGGAGGCTGAACGGGGCGACGAGGAACATGGCATCGGGTCGCGGGAACTCTGGGCGGGTGCGACAAAACGCCATGACGTCATAGGCGGGGAGGGCGAGCACACCCCGGCGGGTCACCAGATAGCGTGCACCGGTGAGTGCTTGTCGCAGCGGTGTGCTGATCTGCCGGTTGTAGCCCAGTCGTTCCCGCAGCCGCCACTGCGGGATGATCGCCCGGTGCTCTCGGAGGCGCGATCCCACCGCGGGTTGCTCTATCACGCAACCGACACCGGCTCGGGCGAGCACCGCTGGGTCGCCGACGCCGGAGAGTTCGAGTAGCCGGGGTGTCTCGATGCTACCGAGCGAGAGGATCACCTCTTGGCTGGCACGAAAGTCGTGTTCTTTGCTCCTGTAGCGTGCTCGCACTCCAACGACCCGGTTACCGTCGAGCAGGAGTCTGATCGCTCGGGCGCCGGTCACGATGTCGAGATTTGGACGGCCGGCGGCGCGTCCGAGGAAGGCGCGAGCGACGCTATAGCGTCGCCCGTTCTTGATCGTCGCCGGCGCGTAGCCGATGCGCTCCTCGTCGGTCGCGTTGACGTCGGGCACCCGACGGATGCCCAGCTGATGCGCCGCCTCGATCGCCGCCTCGCAGACTGGCTCGCGTACCGGGCTCACCGAGATGTGCAGTGGTCCATCGGCGCCGCGAGTGGCGCTTGCGCCGAGCTCGTGATGCTCGATAGCTCGATAGGCAGGCAGGATTGTGTCCCATCCCCAACCTGGGTTCCCAAGCGCCTCGACCGCGTCATAGTCAGCGGCGTGCCCGCGGTTCCAGAGCATGCCGTTGACAGCACTCGATCCGCCGAGGCCGCGTCCGTGCGGCCAGTTCTCGCCTCCGCTGAGGTCACCGAACGGAAGGGTGGGGTAGCTGTAGGAGAGCCGCGGTGAGGTTAAGGCGAACCGCAGACCTTTGGGAATCCCAATCCGCGGGTCCCGATTTCGACCGCCGGCCTCCAGCAGCAGAACGGTCGCGCCAGTGCCGTCAGTCAACCGGTCCGCAAGGACACAGCCCGCCGAGCCGGCCCCCACGATCACGTAGTCATAGCCAAGCATTCGCTTTCCAATGGTTGCGTACACGTACGCTTCATGGTACCTATTAAATATGTTCGCTGCCAATCTTGAGCCGACCACAAATGCCTCACGCTGGCGCACGGGCAGCACAGCAATGTGCCCGGAGGGAAAGTAAGCGTGGGCTCAGCGGAGCGTCGCACCTACGCGCTCGTCACGGGCGCCTCATCGGGCCTCGGCTGTGAACTCGCCCGGCAGCTCGCCGCCCAAAGACATGACGTCCTTCTGGTCGCGCGGCGACGCGACCGGCTTGAGCGCCTAGCGCAGGAGATTCGCCGCGATCACGGCGTCCTCGCGGAGATGATGGCATGCGATCTCGCCAGTGCGGAGGGTCGGCGCCAGCTGGTCGATGACATCGACGCCCTTGGCGCCCAAGTGGATCCGCTAGTGCTATGTGCTGGCTTCGGAATTGGCGGGAGCTTTATCGCGCAGGGCGCGGAACGTCTTGAGGCGATGATTCGGACGAACGTCGAAGCAACGATCATGCTTGCCCATGTGTTCGCGCGGCGGATGGCGGCGCGACGGACTGGGCGCATCCTGATCATCTCGTCAATCCTTGGCAATCAACCGATGCCGAACGTCGCTGTCTACGCGGCCACCAAGGCGGCGATCACGTCTTTTGCCGAGGCGCTCAACGAAGAGCTTCGCAGATGTGGTGTGACGGTGTGCGTCGTGCTCCCTGGATCGATCGAGACTGAATTCGCCGATGTCGCGGGGCTTGACCGCGCCCAGCGACGGATGCCCGGAGCGCTGGTCTCCACCCCAAACGCTGTCGCAGCCAAAAGCCTCCAGGCGCTCGAACGCGGCGCCCGCACGACCATTCCCGGCGGCCCCGCGGTGCGCGCGCTGCATTGGATGGGTGGCCACGCGCCGCGGGCGCTGTGGCTGTCGGCCGCGCGGCGTCTTATGGCATGAATCCGCGCTTGGCATTTGTCAACCAACATCGAGGAGACAACGATGAACAGCGACGATCTCGGCCCCCCAGGGCAGCTCGCCCCAGTGGTAGAGGACCTCAGCATCTATCTCATCTGTGGGCGGGTGACGACGCGGCACGAGCGCGGGTTCACTCACGTCGGCACCGCATTGACCGATGCGCAGGCTGCTGAGCGTCTCGGCTTTCGCCGTGGGTGGCTCAGCGAACGTTTCGACCTCAAGGACGCGGGCGCGATCCTCGGTGGTATCGCCGCGCGGACCACGCGTTTCGGCGTTGGCACCGGGGTGTGGTCGGCGTCCTCGCGGCATCCCATGGTGGCGGCGAGCTTCGGTGCGACGATGAACGCCCTCTACGGGCCGCGGTTCGTGCTTGGCTTGGGACGTGGTGTGCCGTTGCCGGATATGCCGGAGTTCTCGTTCGGCCAGTTCGTCCACTACGCAGAAACGGTCAAGGCACTCTGGTGCGGTGGCGTGGTGGACTACAACGGCACCCAGCTGAGGACCGTCGATGCCCTGGGTGAGGTGCCTAAACCAGAGATCTGGGCGTGTGGGTACGGGCGCCCCAAGTTCGCCAAGGCTGCCGCGCACGAGGTCTTCGATGCGGTGATGCTCTATCCATTTTTGACGGTTGAGGCGGTGCGCACCGTGGTCGAGCGGCTGCGCAATGCGTGCGCGGACCGCGGTCGTGACCCGGAGTCACTGCGGATTTGTCACCCAATCGTGGTAGCGCCGGAGCTCGATGACTTCACGACGCGCGCTTACGCGCACGCGCGTGCGGTGACCTACCTCGAATGGCCCGGCCACGGCGAGTCGCTCTGCGACTCCAACAAGTGGGACACTTCGGTGCTCACACAGCTGCGCGAGCACAAGCAGCTGCAAGGTAAGAACGCCGACCAAGATTTCCACCGCGCCGAGCTCCTGGAGCCTGCACGGCTCGTGCCGGATGAGTGGATGGAAGAGTCGTGCGCGATCGGCACCGCGGCGCATTGTGTCGACCGACTCGCCGAGTACCGGGCTGCGGGTGTGGACGAGATCGCGATCTACGCCAGCACCCCGGCCGAAAATGCGGAACTCATCGCCCGGTGGCGCGAGCGCGCAGCGAAGCGACAGGCGGCGGCGGTATGAGAATCACTGACGTCGACGCGGTCGTTGTCGGGTCGGGCTGCGGCGGGCTGATCGCCGCGACCAAGCTGCGTGAAGCGGGCCTGGACCCGCTGTTGATCGAGAAGACGGAATATGTCGGGGGCACGGCCGCGTGGGCGCTCGGCGGCCTGTGGTTCCCCGCGAATCCACTCGAGCCCGAGGCTGGCATCGCGGACTCAGTCGAGGACGGCCTGGCGTATGTGGAGGCCGCAGTTGGAGACCAGGGCCCGGCGACGACGCGCGCTCGCCAGGAGGCCTACATGCGTGGCGGTCAGCGTCTCATCCAGCGCCTCACTGTCTACCCGCAGGACACAGCCACGCTAGCGACGTTCCTCAAGTCGAACGCCTGAGCGTCAACGATTGCAGCGATATCTCGCACCGGAGCGCGGCGACAATCGAGAGGAGCGACAAGTCGCTATGCCAGTGACCGATGAGACCCTAGCGCCCGCCGAGAGGCTCGAAGATCTGACCCCCGACTGGCTGACCACCGCACTGCAACACGGTGGGGTCGTCGCGCCGTCGGCGCGGGTGGCCGGCGTCGAGGCCACCACGATAGGCACGGGGGCAACTCGGCTCGGTAGTCCGATGCACCCTTACCCATTCCGGGGTGAGGGGCCGGCGTCGGTGATTGTGAAGCTCCCGTCGACCGATGAGGGCAGTCGGCAGCTGGGCGCGGCAGTCGGCATCTACGAAAGCGAAGTCCGCTTTTTTCGGGAGATCGCTTCGACTGTCGACATTCGGGTCCCAGACGTCTACTTCGCGGCGCTGGAGTCCGATAGTGGCCGGTTTACCCTGGTGCTGGAGGACCTTGGTGGGTTCGCAACAGTCGGTGACATGATCGCAGGCGCCAGACCGGAGCAGGCCGAGCTGGCGCTCGCTGAGCTGGCCGGCTTGCAGGCGCCGCGCTGGAACGACCCCGAGCTGACGCGCCTGCCCTGGCTCGCCGACACGACACGTACCCGGATGCTGTTCGCCATGGTGGCCCCCGCCGTGGAAAATTTCGTCGAGCGCTTCGGCGAGCGGCTCAACCCTCGCCATGTCGACTTGATCCGCCGACTCGCACCCCTCGCCGCGCAGGTGCCAGACCTCGTTTGGCGACCGCCGTTCGTGGTGTGCCACGGCGACTACCGCGTGGACAACTTGATGTTCGGCAACACCGAGGACGCCCCGCCGATCACGGTGATCGACTGGCAGGTCGTACGCGTGGGGCCACCGCTGCTCGACGCGGCGACTTTCATGGCATCCTGCGTCGAGCCCGAGTGGCGCCGGGCCAACGAGCACCGGCTTTTGGACGCTCACCACCGTCGCCTCGTGGAGCGGGGCGTGTCTGGCGACAGCCGCGATGACGTCCGCGATGATTACCGCTGCTGCTCGCGGTGGCGATGTCGGTCACCCTACAGCGGACCGACCGCGGCGACATGATGTGGGCGCGGCTGGTGTCGGGTGCCGCCGAGTTGGTGACTGACGCCGGCGCGACGGAGGTGCTGGGTTGAGGTGTATTCGGTGGCTGCTGCGAGATGCCGGTCGCAGGCGCGTCGCGACGACGAGCGGTTAAGCCCGGATACGTCATCGAGATACCAGCAGATCCGTTCCAACCCCGTGAAGGAGGCCAGTCGTGACTGCAAGCACCGGCACCATTGAGACAGTTGACGCTGTACTTGTCGTCGACATGCAGAATAGTTTCCTGCACACCGATGGCGCACTGTACGAGTGCTTCGGTCAGCCGGTGGTCAACATCCCGGAGACCATCGATGCCAACGTTAGGCTTGTGAATGCGGCGCGTGCGGCGAAGAAACCGGTCGTTTTCACCCGTCATCGCTTCCGCCCAGTGTATGTCGACGCTGGGGTGATGGTGGCCCACAGTTACCGGACCGTGCTGGACGGCGCACTTCTCGCAGGCACCTGGGACAGTGCCATTGTCGACCCGCTAGAACCACGTCACGAGGAACTCGTTGTGGATAAGTCGCGGATGGACGGCTTCTACAACACCGATCTCGAGCTGATCCTGCGCGGGTACTCGGCACGGCGCATTGCTGTTGCGGGCGTGGTTACCAATGCTTGCGTCGAGACTACGACCCGGTCAGCCTCCATGCGCGACTTCGACGTCACAGTCCTGTCCGACTGTTGCAGCACCTATTCCGACCGTGATCAGCAAAACGCCCTGGAGGTCCTGGCCCGTTACGGCTTTGCGAAGGTCTGCGCCCTCGCCGAGTTCCTTACGTCATCGACACAGCAGGCAGCCAAATTGTCGGACACTGAAACCCGCTAGGATCTCGGTCGCGCACGGCGTTTCCGGCTCGACGACATGATGTTCGGCTCGCCGCGCGGCACACCACCGGTGACAGTTATTGACGGGCACGCAACAAGCTCGCTGGCCCCGCTGCTGCTGACGGTGGGGACGTCGGCGACGGTGGAGCGCTCGGCGCGCGGCGTCCTGATGTGGATCGGGGCGCTGACTCTATTGGCCTTGTGCAGCAACGTATCCCGGATCGTCATCGTGGATCGGCGTGGCCTGTTTGACGGGCTGCGGGCGTGCGTGGCATTGCGTCACCCCTAGATGCCATGTGAACGGATGACGGTACGGCTCTCCATCCGCCAGCCAGCCGCCGCCCGGCTGGCAGAAATTTTTTGAGATCCTATTCAAAAATGCGGTAGGCATGGTGTACCTTTCGACAGGAACCACGGGAGCTGTGAGCCGAAGCACAGTTAGAACACCCTGGTCGACTAGGGGAAGGTTGAGCGTTTTATGCCAACGGAGACCACGCGCGAAGCGGGTCAGGCAGCGACAAGCACGGTTGGCCTTCGCGAGCCCGGCAGCGCCGGGAGCGATCGTCGCTCCGCGGCATTGACTCCGCTCCGCGCCAGCGTCACTAAGACGGCGTCGCAGGTTGGCGGCATTCCTGCGCGCAGTGTTGCGACAACGGGGCGCGCCGTTCTCATGGCGGCCGAGGTTCTGCGCTACGCCGTGACCGACACACTCACATTGCGGCTACCGGTCGGCGAGCTTATCGTCCAAGCTTGGAGCTTGCTCAAAGTCACCGCGGTGCCGGCGGTGCTGATGGCGATTCCCTTCGGGGCGATGATCGCCGTTCAGGTCTCGGGCCTCGTCAACGAGGTGGGAGCCAACTCGCTCATCGGGTCGGCAATCGGGGTCGGCGTCGTTCGGCAGGGTGCACCAATGACCGCGGGCCTGTTGATGGGGGGCGCCGCGGCCTCGGCGATCGCCTCAGATTTCGGGGCAAGGGCCATCCGTGAGGAGCTCGATGCGTTACGGACGCTGGGAATCGACCCAGTGCGGCGTCTGGTCGTGCCGCGGTTTCTAGCGCTTGTGCTCATTGCGCCGATTCTTTGCACCATTGTCATCGCATCAGGAGTCCTGGCGGCCTTTATAATCTCGGTGACCGTTAATGACGTCACTCCGGGAAGCTTCTGGCTGTCATTCGGGGCATTCGCGAAGATCGTTGACGTTTGGTTTGCGATGATCAAAACCGTTAGCTTTGCTGGATTTGTCGCAGTGATTTCCTCGCTGCGCGGTATGGAGGCCAAGGGTGGCCCGCGAGGTGTCGCAGATGCAGTGAACGCATCGGTCGTGCTCAACGTCGTCTGTATTGTGACCGTGAATCTCGCAATCACCCAATTCGAGACGATGTTCTTCCCGATGGCGGTGGCATAGTGGCACTGTCATCGAAAAATCTCCATGCGGCACCATCAAAGTATCTCAACCTGCGCCTGATACCGATCGCACCTCTCCAAAAGCCGTTCACCACTGCCGGTCAGTGGGCGGCGTTTATTGCACAGACCCTGTGGTTATTGCCGGTAACCGTCCGCCGGTACGGGCGAGAAACTCTGAGGGTGATGAATAGTCTGGCGTGGGGGCGGGGATCACTCGTCGTCGACGGTGGCGTGATCAGTGTCTTGACGATCTTAGGCGTCACGATCGGCGCCTGGTCGCTATCGAGGCCTATGCGACCCTCGATCTGATTGGGCTGGGAGCGCTGTCCGGAATCTTGGTGGATGGGGAAACGTTCGTGAAATGGCACCGTT
>PPEA01000651.1 GCA_002967005.1 Mycobacterium talmoniae | reverse complement strand
GGTGGGCGGGCGCCCCGGTTCCGATCGAATACGTAATTCGATACGTAGGTGTGAGCCCTCCACGGGTTCAGCGCTCCACTCCTTCGGCGCGTTCGACGATCTCGACTATTCCCGCCGCTCCGTCCACTCGGACAACGTCGCCCGTGGCCAGCACTTGGGTACCGTTAGCCACATTCATCACGCACGGAATTCCCAGTTCCCTCGCCACGACCGCGGCATGGCTCATCATGCCCCCGATGTCAACGACCAGCGCCTGGGAGAGAAACATCAAAGAAACCCAGCTGGGATCGGTCGTGTGCGCCACCAGGATTTCGCCGTCCTGCACGTCCACGTCGCTGGGATCGAACACGACGCGGGCCTTGCCGACGACAACGCCGGGCGAGGCACCGACACCGGAGAGCGTTGACGCGTCGGCCGCGGAGACCTCCTTGCGCCTGGTCGCGATTGGTTGCCCAGTCCATGATGAGGGGACATCGAGGGACTGGTAACGCGCACGTAAACTACGCCGCTCGGCGACCCGCGCCCGCAGGTCGTCGTGAAGGTCGCCGGTTATTTCCTCACGGGTGAGGTAGAACGTGTCGTCCGCCTCGTCGAGACGACCTTGCGCCACCAATTCCGCACCGATATGACGGGCGGCGGCGCGGACGACATCGACACCCTGCAGGTAAGCGACCTTGCCAACACCGCGCAACGGTACGAAACGGCGGGCGAGCCGCAGTATCAGGCGTGCCTTGACCCGTCCGATCGCTCCCACCGAACCGAGCAGGCACGCCTCTGCTTCCTCGCGGGCCGCCGCATCCGCGGCGTGGCCCATGCCCGGCGCCCGGTCGTCACCCATCGCCCGGTACTGCTCGATCAGCCGGACCACGGGGGTGGGGTCCTCACGCCAGGATCTCGCCGACAGCTCGCCCTCGCCGGGGCCGTGATAGCCGTGGCGCGCCAAGAATTCTTCCAGCGACAGCCGGTTTCGAGAGACGTCCCACAGATCCTGTAGGACCACGCTCTCCTCATGTTCGCGATGGCCGCGCAGCAACACCGAGGCGTCGACTCCGGCTGCCGACGCCAGCGCGGTCAACTGCTCGAAAACCGGTTGGATGACGCCAGCGGCCATCAGGGATTGCTGCGCGAGCGCTTCGGCGAACCGTTCCACCCCCGCGTTGATCCGATCCTGCGCCTCGGCCACCGACACTGCGGGGGTGGTCGCGATCGCGGAGGTCCACCAGACATCGGTTTCGGCGCGCAGTCGCTCCATGTTCTTCGCTGCCCGAGCCAGCATGCGCGGATACCGCAGCACAATGAACGGGAGCCGCCGCATCGACGGTCGGCTGACAAACGTCGGCGGGACAAAGCCGAAGAAGTCGCGGGAGAGCGCTTCACCTGACTGGCCGGGAATAAGGTCGCCGATATCGCACAGGAAGTCCACCCGCACGGCCATCCGCCCATAGAAGACGTTCGTGATTCGCTCAGCCGGGTCCGCCGGGATATGCCGACGGCGCCTCGCGAGCACACCCATCGCATAAAAAGGCATACGCAGGCCGATCTCGCTCGCCGGAATCCAGGCGCTGGCGCACAGCGGGGTCATGACCCCCGGGACCGCCTCGGCGAGGTTGATGGAACTCCACGACGCCTCGTTCGGTGACACCGAGTGCAGGGCGTTGGGCGGCTCTCCAACGACAGTCTGCGCTGACACGTCGGTCTCGGAGAGTGGCATCCGGTTCTCCTGGGTCATGATCGGTTTAGTCGCCAGCAACCGTTTCGGGGCAGGTATCGCCTGCACAACAGGCCGTGCGATGGCGCCTGTCCGGCACCGCTTGCATGCGGTCAGTATGCGTCCTGCACCACAGCCACGGATCGGGTCGGATACGCAGACCGCTACGTAGATACGGAGCGCCGGGTTGGCTAGCGGTCGCGGTTGCCGGTGATCCATCCCGCTTCGCCGCTGGGCTGCGGGAGATCCAACAGCTGCGCGAGGACCTGGGCCGCCGGGTTGTTCCAGGGCATCGCGTGGCCTTCGGGCAGGAACCCGTGGCTGATCATGAGGTTCCCGACCCGCACGATCAGGCAGGCGCCGCGCAGTGCGGCCCAGGCCTCGAACCATTCCAGGTCGCGGACGGTATGACCGGTGAGCTCCTCGAATCGCGCGACCGTTGCATCGCGCCCCGGGAACCCGGTCAGCCTCGGGATACCCAACCCCGATGAGTAGACCTCGTCGAAAAACAGCCAATAACCCAGGTCGACCTCGCGCCGACCGAGCGTTGCCATCTCCCAGTCGAAGACGCCGGTGACCTCCTGATCCGGGCCGAACATCAGGTTCCCGAAGCGGCCGTCACCCCACGACACCACGAGCGGACCGTCATCGGTGGGCTTCGTCGCCTCCAGCTTTTCAAACGCCGCATCGATCGTCGGGCTCCGCTGGTCACCGGCCGCCCACTGGTAGAAGCGACGCCAGTACGCGAGTTCCTCGTCGAGGACTGTATCGCCGCCGAGGTCGGTGTGGCGCAAGAACCCCAGCCCGTGATCGAGCGGGTCGATGGACTGGATACCGGCGATCGCGCGCAGTCCGGCGTCCCACATCGTCGCGCGCTGCTGGTCGGACAGCTCGACCACGAACCCGGCGGTGGTGAACGGCGGATCGTCGGCCGGTACCTCACCGTGTACCCGATCCACCAGCAGGAACTCCGTACCCAGCACGTCACCCGTTGTCTCATGTGCGACGACGTTCGGGACAGGAACGTCGGTTGCAGTGGCGAGAACCGACATGACCCGAGCTTCGCGGGCCATGTCGTAGTCCGGAAAGACTCCCTCCCCCTCCGGCGGAACCCGAACAACGAACCCGCGCTTCGCGCGCGCGTCGCCATCATCGACGACAGCCTCGAACAGCACCGTCTGACTCGACATCCCGCTCGCTTCGGGGATGACCAGGTCGGTGACGTCGACGGGACCGTCAACGCTGAGGACGCCCGGCAGCCAGTCCGAGAGTCGCCGCCGGGCCTCTGCCAGGTCGAAGGTGTTCTTCAGGGCCATGCGTTGCTCCTCGGGCTGTTTCGCCGCGCTCGCGTCGCGGCATCGGGTCAGGCTCGGAACCGGGTGCGGTCGACCGTCCCTCGACGGGTCGGCCGATGGAGCCGAGTTGCCAACCATCGGCTAGACAATTTTAATCATATTTCAATTTTTACGTCTACCGGACCACCCATGGCTCGATCACAGCAGCTACCGCGCAAGCTCGGCATCGCGTGGGTATCCGGCGCGACCGCCGGCAGCCACCGCGTCGCCGGCCTCAACTCCGGCGCCCTCACGGTGTTCGACGGACCCTCGCGGTAGTGGAGCCGACCTGGTCGGCCATCCACACCATGATCTGGCTACGTGAGGTGAAGCCCAGCTTCGTCAGAATGTTCTCGACATGCGTCTCAGCGGTACGTTTGGATATCACCAGGGTGTCTGCGATGTCCTTGTTGCTCATACTCTGCGCCACGAGTGCGGCGACCTGCTTCTCGCGTGTGGTCAAGATATCCTGCGGGTCACCGCCACGGGCGCGCCCGACCGCGGCCAAGTCCTCCCGTACAGGCTTCTCATTGCTGGAGTATTGAATCGCATCATGCAGGCTACGTGACCGTCCGCGCGCCCACGCATCGTCGCGCGCTGCTTCACCGAGAGACTCGGAGATGGCGGCAACCGCATCCTCATGGTGGACGAACAATCCGCGCAGCGCCGAAGTAGATGTCTGGATGCGGGCCCACACACCATCGGCCGCGCCCAACAGTTCAGCGGCACGCTCGGGCTCCGAGGCGGCAGCGATCCACGCGAGTCCCTCAAAACACAGGCCGATGCCCACCGGATCGTCGATACGATGGCTGATGCCGAGGGCACGCTGATACAGCGTCATTGCCGTAGGGACGTCGCCGCGGCACCAGTGGGTGAAGCCGGCAATCCAGGTCGAGTATCCCCGCGCCCAACTCTCGCCGACGGGTTCGGTGATTTGCAAACACTGTTCGTGGCACGTGAGCGCACGGCCGAAGTCACCGACGAAGCCGTGGGCGAGCTGCAGCAGGTAGAGCGTTTGCACCACTTCGAGGGTGTTCTCCTCGTTGCGGAACCCGTCAAGCGCCTCGTCGAACAGCTCGATGGCGCGCACGAAGTCACCGGAGAAGAGCGCTACAAAGCCCGCGGTCTGGGTGAACAGACTCTCAACTGCACCTCCGACCTCGTCGGCGACCCGCTGCCCCTCAACCAGCAAGCGTAGTGAGCCGGCCAGGTCACCGCTGGCGGCTGACCACCAACCAGCGGTGCGCAGCGCGAGCGCACGCAGTGGTGTCGACTCCGGCACCAACGGCAGTAACCGGTGGAACCACATCAAACCCGGGTAGAACAGACCCTCGGCAAGGCCGAACTCGTGCAGGTCGACGCCCATCCGCAGGCCGGTCTCGGCTTCGCCGGGCTCATCGAAGCAATAGCCCAGAGCCGTCTGCAAATTGCTGGTCTCTCTCCGCAGCTTGTGGATCCAGTCGACCTGACGCGGGCTGATCCAGTCCTCACGCGCCAAGTGCGCCAAGCGCGCATACCAATCCCGGTGGCGGCGGCGGAACTTGCCCAGCTGGCCGGTTTCCTCGAGTCGGCGCAACCCGCGATAGCGGATCGGCGGCAGCAGCCGGAACCTGGTGTACATGTCGTACCTCTGCGCGACCAGAACCGATTTATCAACCAACGCGGCGAAAACGTCGGCGAGCGGCTCATCCAGACTCACACCGGCGCACACCCAATCGGCAGCGTCGAAGTCGAACCCACCGGAAAACGCGGAGACCGCGGCCCAGACATCACGCTCCGCCTCGGAACACAGCTCGTAGCTCCACTCGATGCACGCTGCCATGGTGCGCTGCCGATCGGGTGCGGTTCGGCTTCCCCGGGTCAAGATGGCCCAACGGCCAGTGAGGTTGTCGGCCAACTCTGCCGGCGACATGGTACGTAGGCGCACCGCGGCCAGCTCGATCGCTAGCGGGATACCCTCAAGCTTCGAGCAAATTTTTGCCACCGCCGCACTGTTGACGTCGGACAGCTCGAAGTCGGGGTGAACGGCCCTGGCTCGATCGATGAACAGCCCAACCGCCTCAAACGCGTGTAGTCCCGATGGTGGCCCACTGGCCTCTCGCGGCGGGACGCTCAGGGGCAAGACGGCATAAATAGTCTCGCCGGTGATGCGCAGCGGCTCACGACTGGTAGCCAGGATGCGCAGCCGCGCACATCGAGACAGCAATATGTCGGCGAGTCGCGCTACGGCGTCGACAACGTTCTCACAGTTGTCGAGGACCAGCAGCACCTCCCGCTCGCGAAGGTAGTCGGCGAGTGAGTCGACAGCAGCGCGCTGCGTACGGCCCTGCAGACCGAGAACGGTCACAACGGTCTGCGCCGTCAGCGCAGGGTCACCCACAGCAGCTAAGGAAACGACGTGGACACCGTCGGCGAACACACGGCGTAAGCCGGACGCGACACGCAATGCCAGACGGGTTTTACCGACCCCGCCGAAGCCGGTGAGCGTCACCAGTCGAGCATCACCGAGGAGTTGCCGGATCTTGCCCCGGTCGCGTCGCCGGCCAACAAAACTGGTCGTCTCTAGCGGGAGTCCGGCGGAGGCGTCGGCGCCGACTCCAAGTGTGACCCTGCCCATGGCACCCTCCATCATGGCGTAGATTCGCATGAGCGATCCACCAGCCCCTGCCATCGCCGCATAGCTGCGTTCATCAGACCACTGACTCGACCACCCCGCCCGGCAGCCGATTTCCGGCGAGGTCGGCGGGGATGGTGGTCGGCGGCGGCCAGTGTTGGGTCGCCGACGGCGATGGTGACGGTGCGGTAGCGGCGTGTAGTGCGCATGAATTTCTTGATGCTCCACCCGGTGTGGGTCTCGATGTAGTGGCTGATGGCCATCGCAGCGAACACGATCGTCAGGTGCGCGTCGATGGATTCGCGGGTTCGGTGGTAGATCGGTCGGGCGGCTAGGTTGTGCTTGGACATCCGAAACGCCTTCTCGATGCGCCACAGCCGGTGGTAGGCCTCGATGATGAAGGTGGCGGGCTTGCTGGTCACGTTGGTGGTGGTATAGCCCTTCCAGCCGGCCAGCGGGGGTCTTGGCCTCCAGCGTGCGGTTCATCGATTTCGGCGTCAGTCTCGAAGAACAGGGTCGAGACGTCGGACAACACGAGGCTGGTGGGGCCGAGTTGCGCGTGGGCGGCGCACGCGCTCGAAATACCCTGCCGGAAACTGGGTTTGGCGAACATCGGAAGCCGGCGATTCAACGTCGGGTAGGTCACCGGGGTGATTCCGGCTTCCTCGATCGCCCGCAGCGAGTCGACTTTGCTGGTCGGTTCGATGATCCGGGCTGCCACCAACTGGCGGAACACCTCATCGCCGCCGGTGGCCTGGTCGAAACCGAGCGCGTCATAGACATCTGAGAGGGCTTCCCACGGGTGGGGCGCGGGAGGAGGTGATCGGCAACGGCTCAGCATCGACCGGGGTGTCCCGGTCCGAGATCACGCTGGTCTTGGCCTGTGGCGATCTTCTGCGCCCGGCCGCCTTCAGCGCCGCGACACCGACCTCATCATGGGCCGATCCCAGGTGTTCGATCTTGCAGGCACCACGCCGCGACGACCACACGATCTGCACCGCCGTGGCCCCCGAAGGCGGTCTTCACGGTGCGAACATAGGCCATCCTGGCCGCCTACGGGCCAAAATTATTGCGCAAATTCCGCTTCACCGCCAACCAACACCCCAGGTCACAGCCCTATGGGGTTGCGAACGACGGTCAGCGCGACCGGGATCCACAGTTGTTCAGAGCGTGCCCGGTGGCGCGCTGATGCCGTCGAAGGTGAGGTCGATCACCGCGTCGACTTGAGCTTCGAGGTCGTCGTTATCGTCACGCATCGAACGGTCGAGGGCCAACCAGAAGGCGGCGCCGAACATCGACTGGACAGCGACTTCGACGTCGAAGTCCCGGTGTTCCCACCGATCGAGGTTAAGGCGGGTGGCGTCGATGGCGGCGTCGATCAACGGCCGGATCTGGTCGGCGTAAAACCGGCGCGCATGATCGCGGTCGCCGAAGAGGATCACCCCGAGGGCACCGAACGATTCCACGAACATCTGCAGTAGTGCAGCGAAGAAGTCACGCGTCGACTCACGCTGCGTTGCTCCGCCCGGGTCCGAGGGCAAGGTACGGACGGCATCGATCCGGTCACTCAGCAACTCGTGAACAGGCGCCATGATCGCCTCCTCGAAAAGCTTCTCCTTGGAGTCGAAGTGCTTGTAAATCAACGCGCTGTTGACTCCGGCAGCGTCGGCGACAGACTGGATTCGAGCGCCGGCGAGGCCCTTGCTAAGGAACTCCGACCGCGCCACCTCCAGTATCTGGCTGCGGCGCTGGTCGCCGGTCAGTCGGGGAGGCGGAGCGCTTGACACGAGTGGTACCGTACCCGAGGAATTAGTCAGTAACTAGTTACCGATGTACTCGGGAGGCGCGGTGCCAGAGCAAAGTCCCGGCCGAGCCGATCACGGGTCGGAGTGTGCGATGAGTGGGGCCGTTGACTCCCGGCTTTCTGCGCTAGAGCCCGCGTGGTGCCAGAAGATGTTGCGGTCGCACGGCTTCGGGTCGGTAGTCCTGACGACGGTCCACGCGGAGGCGATGTCGGTCAGCGGAGCGGTAGCGGATATGGCCCGGTTGAGGCTTGGCTACGATCCGCGCCACCCATCAGGTCCGTCCAGCGTGATCGCGAAGATCAGCGCCCGCGAGGGGGTGCGTTTGGCGCTCGATCAGGCGCTGGGGATGCAGGAGCGCGAGATCCGCTTCTATGCCGAGCATGCCGATCAGGTGCGGTTGCGCAGCCCACGCTGCGTCGGCGTCGGCGACGGCACGAGCACGCCGCTGTTGCTCGAAGACCTCGGTGGACTGCGAGCCGGGGATCAGGCCGCGGGTCTGGCGAAGGAGGATGCCGATCGGCTGATGGATGTTCTTGCTGAGCAGCACGCGGCATTCTGGGAGTCGCCGATGTGCGAGGAGTCGTGGCTGGCATCACCCACTGACGAGGCCTACGCCAGTATGGTCGCGCAAGTGGTGAACACCGGCGTCGACGTCTTGGCTGACCGCTACGCCGACCGCGCCCCTGTCGAGGCGATCAAAGCGGTCGAAGCACTCGCACCCCGGTGGCGCCAGGTGATCGACGCATGCGCCGCGGGGCCACGCACCGTCGTCCACAACGACTGCCGTTTGGACAACATCTTCTTCGACGACGACGGCACACCGATCTTCGTCGACTGGCAGTCCGTCGGCGTCAGTCGAGGCATACACGACGTCGCCAATCTTCTGGCCGGAAGCATGAATATCGAGGAGCTTCGCCAGCACTGGGAGAGCCTGCTGAGTCGGTACCACCGGCGACTCTGCGCGCTCGGCGTCACCGACTACGGCTGGCAACAGTGCGTAGCCCACTACCGGCAGTCGATCCTGTTTCCGCTTGGGCAGGGAATCGCCCTTGTGGGCGCGCTGAACCGTCACGACGGTCGAGGTTTGACCGATCCGGCGCTGCTTCGCCCGCTCCTGCACTGTCACGATCTGAACGCCTTCGACACCATCGACCAGCATCCCCGAACAATGGAGACATCGTGCTAGAGACCTGCGTGGGCCTGTGGACCAACCGCTACTTCCCCGCCGCAGTCCTCGCAGAGCAGAGCAAAGTCTTGCAGGACAGCGGAGTCGTCGACGGCGTGCTGGTTCCGGATCAGCTGGCGGGTTTTCTTCCCCGTCAATTGTGGAGGGAGGAAAACACACCCATCGCGTCGATTGTGCGAGACCCGGACTCCGCAATGGATGCGTTCATGGTCGCACCGTACATATACGCGGCGGCCCCGCGGCTGAACATGCACCTGACCACCGACAGCATCCGGCGCGCTCCCTCGGAGCTGATCCAATCGATGCTGACGCTGGCGCATATCACCGAAGGCCACGCCAACTTCCAAATCGGCGGGGGCGAGGTGAAGCAGACTCGGCCCTTCGGTCACCCGTACAAGCAGGGCATGTCCCGGATGCGAGACCTGATGCAGATCTATCGTCGCGCCGTGGAAACCGACGGCCCGTTCGACTATGCGGGCGAGCGGTGGACGTTCGAGAACGCGTTCCTCGGCAATGCCAACGAACATCTGCCGACGCTGTGGGGTCTCGGCGGCGGGCCCAGGCTCACCGACTGCTCCACCTCGTTCGCGGACGGCATGGCCTTCACCCTACCGGGCGCGTTCTCCAACCCCGATCAAGTCGCCGAGGCTGTCGGCTCGATCCGCAAGGAGGTGGAGCAGAAGGGACGAGACCCCGAGGCGTTCCGAATCGGCCTGTGGGCAGCGATATTGTTACACCCCGATCAGAGTGTCCTGGAAAAGGCCTTCGATAACCCGCTGATCAAGTTCTTCAGCGCCGCCAACGGCCGGGTGGAATCGCGTCAGTGGCAGGCGGAGGGGCTCCCGCTGCCCTTCCCGCAGGGCTGGGCCTACTACAAGGATCTGCTGCCGAACGACACCCCAGACGATCTGGTCGACACCATTCTTGCCGCGACCACCCGGGAGCACGTCGAACGCTCCTGGTTCGCGGGGAGCCCGGCCGACGTGGCAGCCCAAATGCGACCGTACCTGGAAGCCGGGATCGACTGGGTCCTGCCCTTCGACTACCTACCTGTCGTCGGTGACCCGGCCGACGCGCCGGCCGCCGTCGGATGGATGGTCGACCTGTGCCGCGAGCTCAAGTCGGCGTCGAAATGACCACTCCCGCCCGGACCGCCGACCTCAGCACATACCTCATCTCCGGGGCCGTAAGCGCCCAGCCGAAAGACCGACAATTCGATACCGAGTACCGCACGGTCGCCGAAGGCATCCAGGACGGCGTGGACGCCGACCGTCTCGGATTCCACCGCGCCTTCTTATCCGAGCGCTACGACATTAAACACGCCGACGTGATCCTCAGCGGCATCGCCGCCCGCACCTCCACAATTCTGCTGGCCACCGGAACCATCGACCCCCAGACCCGCCAGGTGTGGAATGTCGCGGCTTTCGGAGCGACCATGCAGTCTTGTTATGGCCCCCGCACGATGATCTGCCTGGGACTCGGCGACGACATGATCTTCAAACGCATGGGGGTTCGCAAAGCCAAGTACCGCGAAATGATCGAGTACGCCAGCTTGTATCGCGCCCTGTGGCGCGGCGAATCGGTTTCCTATGCCGGGCAGTCCGGATCCTTCGAGAACTTCTCCTTCTCCGAAACCTACGACGGGCCGCCCCCGGAGCTGTGGCTTGGCTCGTTCGCCAACCTCAAAGGTGCGGAGGCCATCGCCGCCGGCTTCGACGGCGTCGTGCTCCCCCCGGTATTCACCCCCCGCGCCACCGAAGCCGCCGTAGCGCGAATCCGTGCGGCCTGCGAACGGATCGACCGCGACCCCGCCACCGTGCGGATCTGCCAGTCGGTGATCACCGCGCCCGAGCTGTCCGAGGAGGAGTTCCGCCAACTCGCGCACGGACGCGCAACGTCGTACTTCGTCTACCCCGGATACGGCGAGAACCTCGCCCGCGTGAACGGGTGGGACGAGAAGGTGGTTCTCGACGTCCGCAACCACCCCATCTTCACCGGGCTGGCGAAGGTCGCGGACATGGAGCTCCACCGCCACCAGATGATGGACGCCGCCGCGCTTATCCCAGACGAATGGATGCTCGACTCCTGCGCCTTCGGAACAGCAGAAGAATGCGCTGCCAACCTCCAACGCTTCGCCGACGCCGGCGCCGACGAGATCACCACTTACGGGTCAACCCCAGCCCAAAACGCCACGCTTCTCGCGGTGTGGAAAGACCGCGCCAACCGGGCGGCCTCCATCTCACGACCCTTGTAGCATCTTGCGGCATATCGGCAGCCACAACGTCCGAGGGAGACGGGCGGCAATCGACACGAAAACCCGTGCGGGTAACAGCGGCACGACAGTACGCCGCCCGTCGGCAAGGGCATCCAGGCCGGCCGTCGCGCACTGCCGCGGGGTCGCGGTGAGGAACGCGGGTTGGCGTTTTGCTTGTTCCGCGCCGTCAGCGATTTCGGAGAACTCGGTGGAGACGCTGGCCGGGCACATCACGGTCACGGTGACCCCGAACGGCTTGAGCTCGCAGTGCAGGGCTTGGGCGATCGAGGTGACCGCAGCCTTGGTCGCGGCATAGGCCGCGAAGTTCGGCATTGGTTGATTCCCGGTCATCGAGGATACGAAGAGCACCGCTCCAGCGCGTCGCTCGACCATCGCCGGCGTCAGCGAGTGGGCCAACGCGAAGGTGGCCTCCACGTTGGTCCGCATCATCAGGGTGATGCGGTCTCGGTCGTTGGCGAGAAACGGTCCGACCATTCCAAATCCGGCGCACAGCACCAGCACGTCGAGCGTAAGCCCCAGCTCGCCCAGCTCGCCCAGCATCCGAGCGCGGTCGTCCCGGTCGGCCAGATCGCACGGTAGGGCCCACGCGCGAATTCCGTACTGCTCGCGCACTTCCGCAGCCAGCTTCTCCAGACGCTCACGGCGGCGGGCGACCACGACAATGTCGTGCCCGCGCGTAGCGAGCTCGCGGGCCAGCTCCTTTCCAATACCCGAGGAAGCCCCCGTGACCAGTGCGGCGTGGCCGGTCCGGGGTACAGGAATCGCCATCGTCTAGTCCAATACATCCGCAGCACCGGTAGCCTGAACGAGATCGGCCGTGCCCCGCATCAGACGCGCCCACATTGCGTCCCCCCGCTCAGTTCGCTCCAGCGTCAGCGACATCGCGACACCGAGCAGGAACGGATAGAGCGCACCGCGACGATAACCCTCCCAGCAGTCGTCCAGCGAGAAGCCCTCAACCCCGGCGGCCAGCAGACCCTCGTGGTAGCTGCGGAGCAGCTCACGCTCGTGAGCACGACGCTCAGCCGGGCTGACGCAGGCGCCCAAGAAGATCGCTACATCGACCAACGGTGGCGCGAGTCGCGCAGCCTGCCAGTCGATGATGGAGACCGGCGGAGCGGCCGGATCGACGCCGAACATCACGTTGTCCAGCCGGAAATCACCGTGAGCCACCACGAATGGGCGCTTCCACGTCTTCGCGGTGTAGTGCACGGCTTTCGGCGCCAGCTGCCGGACCAGCTCGACGTGCTCCAGCTCAAGGTGGTCCGCGAAGCGCTCCAGGAAAGGCTCAAGCGCGGCGGGCACGGCAGCGAAGAGCATCTCGGTGCGCGCGACGTCGGCTATCCATTTGCGGCCGAGCAATTCCGGTTGGTCCCAACTTGAAGACTGCAGCTTGACCAACTCCATCACCGCGAGCCGAGCTTGGTCCGGTGTGCAGCCGGCGACCATGTCGCCCACCATCGAACCGGGTGACAAGTTGTCGATCACCAGGGTGAACCGGCCGGTTTGCGGCTCCAAACCGCCCCAATGCATGCGCGGGACCTGAACCGCCACGAGCGGCGCAATCTCCTGGTAGAAGCGGACCTCGGCCTCGTACACACCCATCGCGGCGCCCAGCTGGCGACTGCTGGCGTCCTGGGACGGCAGCTTCACGATCAACGACGGCGGACCGCCTTCAGCATCGTATTCCAGGTCGGCCCGCGCGACCAGGCCGAGTTGGCCGGTGCCCACCAGTTCGGTCTTCGCCGACGTCACGCTGACACCCGCACCGATCGTGCCGCCTTCGCGGAGCGCACCTGTAAACCACTCCGGCGTTAGATCCCCCACGGTGTCGACAATGTGTGTCATGCTGGCCTCCTTTCGGCCGAGTTGGCGTGTGAAACCCACAGCGGGATGACCGTTTCCGGGTCGCATTGTTCATCGACAATCCATTTCACCATCCGGCGCATCGGCTCGATGGCGTCTTGTGGCAGCGTTACGTCCGGGTCGGCGGCATAGCCGAGCGACACCAGCCGCTGTGCTCCGTGCAGCGCGAGCGCGTCACGCAGCGTCGTCTTCAGCGACTCCGGGTAGATCCCGATCGTCTGGGTGTACGCGTTGACGTACGCGACCGCGTCGGCCGGGTCCTCGATCGGGACTAGGTTGGCTACCCGGCCGGATAGTGAACGGTGGAAATCCACCGGTTCGTCCAGCTGCGAACAGATGACCGCGCCCTCACCGTCACGCCCGCCGTAGACCCGATACCACTCCGGGCTGGCGCGCAACGCGTCCAGGCTGCCACGCAGCTCCGGGTCAAAGGTCTTGGCTGGTGTGCTCAGCATCTCGGGTAAACGTTGCAACTGCTGATAGACGGCCTCGCCGAGCGCGTTGAGGCGGTCCAGGCCCTCCGGCGCGAGCCCGCAAGCCACGTACACCACACGAGCGTTGACGCAACCGAGCTGATTGAGCGCCCCGATGTCGGTGGCCAGCCGCAGTGCCACCTCCTGGAGGGTCTGTTCCGACTCGAACGCTTCCGGCCCGATGATGGTGGCGCTGCGTTTCGGGTCCAGCGAAATCAGCTCAAGCCCGGGTTGGACATAGCGCAGCACATGGGTGACCGACGCGAACCCGCCCCAGGCGATAATCTTCTCGATATTGGTTGGCTGATACAGCGCCGTCTCTACCTGCGTGTCGCCGCCCTTCCAATACGCCACTGAAACATGCCGGGTGATCGGATGACCAGGCGCCATCTCGGCCATGGTCTGCGCAATGGCCAGCGCGGTGAGCGGGTCGTTGGACGGCGTTTTGATCACCGCGTCCGACCGCGCCACCGCGTTGCGCACGATGGACAGCGCCGCGATGAGCGGGCTGTTGCCGGCGATGACGTGCACAGTGCGAGCACCCATCGCGCGGATACTCGCCACCCGCCCGTCGGGCATGGCCCGCTTGACCCAGCCCTCCAGGTAGGGCACGCCAATCGTCGCCTCGGCGAGCTGACGCACCGAGTCGGCGCTGAACAGGGCCGGGAGTTGCTGGAACGACGCGCGAACCAGCGGGGTGGTCATGTCTGACCACTGCGAGGAGTGTTCCAGCGCCTGTTGTAGGTGCGCATTGGATCGCAGTACGAGGTGCCGACCCAGCTCGTCGAGGTAGTCGACGATTTCCGAGAAGGGCAGCTGATGCACATCCGATAGCCGGCGGGGGTCGCGCAGGGGCAGCGCCGATACCACCCGGCTCGCGTCGGGCGCCTGGAAACTCGCCGTACCGCCCCGACCGTCGAACGTGACGAGCGCGTCACACAAGATCTCGCCGCGCACATATGCCGGAACGACGCGCTTCGGCGTGCGGGTATCACGCGGCGTCGCGGTCATCAGGCGAGCCTCTCGTTGAGGAATTCCAGCGCGGCCCGATGGGCATCCTCGGACGCGACGCAGGTGATCTTGTCGTCGCCGCCCTGCTTATCGCTGAATCGCTCAATGCGCCTAGCCAGGTGCGGGGTGGTGCGCCCGCACTCGCAAGCGTCGAATCGGGCGGACACCTCGTCGCCGGTGATGTACCCGCCCCAGTAGCTGGAGGCCAACAGGTCGAACACCGCCGCACGGCCGGTCTGCTCACCTTCCCTGGGCAGCACGCTACCTTCCACCGGGTCCAACACGAACGGGATGATCCACGGCTCAAAGTGGTATCTGCCGTGCTCACACATTTTGTTCATCGCGGTAATTTCGGACATCACGTACATGTGCTGGATGTGGTCGACACCGGTGAACGTGCGAACGGTCTGCTCCCAGTCGTTGGGGACGACCGCACCCTTCGCCCCGCCGCCGGTGCTCACCAGTGAATCGGGCGCGAAGACGTTGGAAATGCCCTTACTCAACGCGGCTTCGGCGATCGAGTAGAGCACATTCCAGGTCGCCAGCACCCACACCCGCTCGCCGCGCAACCGCTCCACGATCTGGTCGACGAACCGGGGCATCGTCTCGGCCATTTCACGCTGCTCACGCTCGAACTGCTCCTTGCGCACGCTCAGTGCCGGATTGATCTCGAGCTGGTCAATCTCGCCGCGGGCCGCTGCAGCCCGTAGCCGGCCGGCGAGGAACATCGAGTCGGAACTCATCCGTCCGGGGCGCAGCGCATGCAACCGCTCCTCAGACCCCAGTAGGTGCGGTAATCCCATCTGCGGCGCGCGCATGATCGCGCTGCGACCGTACCGGTAGAGTGGCCACACCAGGTTGAAGTACTCGCCGTCGTGTCGACCGCCCGTCCCAGCCGGATCGGAGTACTGGAACAGTCCGCAGCGCGCCGCGGCGAACATCTGATCCCATTCACCTATCCCACGTGGCAGGAAGGACATCATCCCGGCGGTGCCGGAGGTGTGCGCCACCCGCAGCGGGGTCTGGGCGTCCAGCACATCCAGCCACGAATCGATGCTGTCGCATCCGCTCACGTCGATCGCGCTCAGGTCATGGGTAGTCAGCCGATCCAGCCACCGGGTCAGCGCGGTGAACCGATTCTTCACCAGCAGCGAGACCGGATAGGACTTGTATACCGAGTGCTGGAATAGGAGCGGCACCACATCGTTAAGGCATTCGATGGCGGTGACACCGGCCTCCGCGGCCATCGCGGTCAGGGTGGGAATCGCATCGCGCAATTGCTCGAAGCGCATCCGCAGTGCCGCCAACTGCAACGCGCCGAGTTCCTCGGCCGGCAGGTGCTGCATGGCGTACCAGGAATGGCCAAAGAACTCGGCTGGCGTGTCGGCAAAGGCCCGAACATCTGCCGCCGAGGGCGGGATCGCAACAGCGGATATCGTCACCCGAACTCCTCCTGCACAACTTCCCCGTATGCCGTACGGAGATATATTGAGCTAAACCGTAAGCTGTACGGTGTAGGCGTGTCAACAGGTTCGAGAAACTCAGACCGGCCGAGCCGACGCGGTCCGCGTCCGCGCTTCACCCGTGCCGAAGTGCTGCGCACCGCATTGCGCTTGATCGACAGCGGGGAGCCGGGAGCATTCAGCATGCGCCAACTCGCCGACGAGATGGGGATGGGCGTGATGACGCTCTACGGGTATGTGCGCGACAAGCAGGAGCTCTACGAGGCCGTGACGGCGCTGGCCTTCGAGGAAATCCCCGCGCGGCCGACGACCAACGGACCGTGGCATGAGCGAGTCGGCGACGCGGTACGCGAACTGCACGCCATCTGCCAGCACCACCCCAACCTGCTGACCATCGCCCTCACCGACGACAAGCTCAAACCCGGGCTGTTCCAACGCCGTGAACTCATCCTCACCGCCCTACGCGATGCCGGCTTTTCCTCCGAAAACGCCTTGCACGTGCTTGGTGTACTCACCAGTTATGCAATCGGATTCGCAGTCGCCCAGGAATCACCGGCGTTACGCCAGCTTCCCTTGGAAATCCGCCACAAGCGCGCGGAGGGATTTCCGGGCCTGAGCGCAGACGCCGCGAACTATGCGGCGCATCTCGACCCAGCCGCTTTCGAGTACGGGCTGAGCCTCATCATCCGCGGCCTTCGCGCTGACCTTTGACCGCCGACCGAGCGCGGCCGGTGACTGGGGATCTCGCTTCCTCGGTGACCCGGATCCGGCGGGCTGATCACCCCGGCGTTATCATCAGCTGATGGTCAGCGGGACAGGGAACGGCTCGTCTCCGACCGTCTCTCCCGCGGGCCGTGATGCCACCGGCGATTCGAAGGCGGCGCAGACACGCACCCGAATTCTTGACGCAGCGGCGCACGTGCTCAGCACAAAGGGCTATGCCGGCCTTCGCCTGAATGCCGTGGCCGCACACGCCGACCTGCAGACGCCGGCCATCTACTACTACTATCCATCCCGCGACGATCTCATCGAAGAAGTCATGTGGGTTGGGATCGCCGATATCCGCAAGCACGTCGCTGCGGTGCTTGACGCCTTACCCCCCGATGCCACCGCGATGGACCGCCTACTCGCAGCGGTCGAAGCGCACTTGCGTCACGCACTCGAGATATCCGACTACGCAACCGCTTCCATTCGAAACGCGGGTCAGGTGCCGCTGAAGATCCGCAAGCGCCAGATTGAGGAGGAAGAGCGCTATGGCGAGATTTGGCGCAGGATCATCAACGACTTGGCCCGCTCCGGCGAACTCCGCGCCGACTTCGATCTTTACATCGCGCAAATGCTGGTTCTGGGCATGCTGAACTGGGCCCTTGAGTGGTGGGATCCGCGCCGCGGCTTACCGGAGGTCGTGGTCGCCAACGCCCAGTCGTTCGTCCGTCACGCACTCGGTGAGCACGCATAGCGTCGCGGGTCAGCATCGAAGATGATCATGTGCCCGACAACAGGGCAGGTCGATGGGTGGCGATGATCTTGTCGACCACCAGTTTGGCGGTTTCAGCGCAGGCTGTGGTGCCACCGTTGGCGTATTCCTTCACGCCGTCGCCGACATTCCACAACCCCGCGAACGGTGTGTCGTGTGGAAGGTCGAATCCCGCTACGGCCCGCTGTGGCGGCCAATCGTCACGCGTGACCGCAACGTTCAATATTCTTGCGCGGTCATTGAATCGATCGATCTGATCCTGCAGATCCTGCAGCAGGAGCTCTGTTTCGGCGGCCTCGTCGAAATCGCCGAGAGACGGCTTTGGCACAGAGGTGCCGACGTAGAGATTCCAGCCGTCGGGGGCCATCTCAGGGCAGGTGTCGGTGAAGTTGGCGATGTAGGCTAGCCGTCGCGACCTGGCAAAGCTGAGCATGCCCGGAACGTCGATCAGCCGCTCCCGGCTGGCGAAGTTCACTGAGATCATCGAGGTGGGGCGGTCACCCCGTTGCACCAGTTCCAGATAGTCGTTCGGCACAGCGTGCTCACCGAGCAATGCGACAGTGGCCGCCGGACCCACATCACTGACCACAACCGGCGTTGCAATGGCTATCTTCTCGCCGTTACGCAGCACTTCGACGCCGGTTACCGCACCGTTGTCGGAGATGATCTTGACCGCGGGAGTGGACAACCAGACCCTGCCCCCGCGTGACTCAACGACTTCCGACAGAGCCCGCCACAGGCCAATCGTTCCCTCCGGATGGAAACCGAACCGCTTGAACGCGCTCTTTCGGGTGAAGTAGGTCAGAAACACCCGCGCCGGTAAGTCCTCAGACCCCACCGCGAACACCGACGCACACATATTACGGAAGATTCCGTGTACACCATCGTTTTTCGTGTATTTGGCTACCCATTGCTCGGTGGAGAGCTCGTCGGTGGGCAGGCCGGAATCGTTGCGTGCGGCACCGATTCCCTTGACCAATTTCGCGCCCTGGCGAGTGAGCTTGCTCAGCAGAAATCCCCAACCGCCTCCGGTGACGTCCACATCTTTGCCCGCGATGCGGTACAGGATCGGTGGTTTCGGCTCGCGGACGTCGAACCGCGCGCCCACCTCTTCAAAGGTCTGCTGGGTTATTCCGCCAACCTCGATGACGATGGCACCGTTGTTGACCTTGAATCCGTCGATGTCGTCGGTGGATGCCCGCCCGCCGACCTTGTCGAGGCGCTCGACGACCAGGGTGCGGTAGCCGCGGTGGGCCAAGCGGGCCGCTGTGAACAGGCCCCCCGCTCCGGCGCCTATGACGACGGCGTCAAACTGCTGTTCTTTGCTCATCTGCCACCACCTTCGTCGGTTAGTAGGAGCGAGGCAGACCTAACGAAGTCTGCGCAATGAAGTTCAGGGTCATCTCACGGCTGACGGGCGCGGTACGCATCAACCGGGTTACGAACCAGAGTTCGGATAGCCCGTATTCGTTGGAGAGCCCGTTGCCGCCGTGGGTTTGGATGGCTTGGTCAAGAGCTTTCAGCGCTGCTTCCGACGCAGCGAACTTCGCGATGTTGGCGGCTTCGCCGGCCGGCTGGCCGGCATCGAACATTTCGGCGCTGCGTGCCGTCGCCATCCGACTGAGCTCGACGGCGATGTGGGCTTCCGCCAGCGGATGGGCGATACCCTGATGCGCCCCGATAGGTGTGGACCAGACACAACGCTGCTTGGCGTACGCGCACGCCTTGTCGATGGCGTATCTACCAATGCCGCCGCACAACGCGCCCACGAGAATTCGTTCCGGGTTCAGCCCGTCGAACACTTGCCGCAATCCGTTGCCGGCCACGCCGATCAGCGCCTCCTCACCGACCTGGACTTGATCTAGGTAGACAAGGAATTGCTTGTCGGGCGACACGATCGACGTATCGATAGGCCGGTAGGTCAAGCCAGGGCTGTCGGTGGGCACCACGAACAGTGACAGCGCGTTCTTCTCCGGCGTCGAATGATCGGCATCGCGGGCCACGATCAGGATCGCACTGGCTTGGTCCACTGCGGAGATGTAGTATTTGCTCCCCGTAATCGTCCATCCGGCCCCGGTCCTCCGCGCGGTCGTCTTGAGGTTGTGGCTGTTGGATCCGGCATCGGGTTCGGTCAGACCAAATGCCATTTTCTTGCTCCCGTCGCGATCGACGGCAGCCATTGCTGCTTCAGCGAAACCGACCCGTGTTGGGACAAGATGTTGCCGCAGATCGCCGGCGAGATGACCCAGATGAGCAACGGCATGCCGTGGGCGCCGAGTTCCTCGACGACGACGACCGCTTCGGTCATTCCTCCTCCCCCGCCGCCGTACTCCTCGGGCAGGTGCAGTCCCAGCAGTCCCGCGGCACCCAAGTCCTTCCAGAGATCCTCGATCCCCTCGCCAGCGCGGCCGCGCTGCAGAAAGTAGCGCGACCCGTAACGCGCAGCGATACCGGCCACACTGTCACGGACCGCCCTGTGTTCGACGGAATCGTTGATCAATCCGGCCATGCCTTACCTTCCTGTGAAACTGGGCCCTCGTTTTACCGCAAATGCGGCCAGCGCGTTCGCTGCGTCAGCGGTGTTCCCGGTAATCTCGAGCGCTTCGGTCTCGGCGTGCAATTGTGTCGACAAGTCGTTGTTCCACGAGTCCCGCAACAGAGCACGCATTTTCGCGAACCCCCTGGTGGGCCCGTGGGCAAGTTGATTCGCCAGCGCTACGGCTCGATCACGGAGTTCGTCGGCGGCCACGATCTCGTTGATCAGTCCCCACTCGAGCGCCTCGGCCGCCTCGATCGGCGTATTGCGCAGATAAGCCTGCGCTGCCCGACGCGGCCCAACTAGTCGCGGCAGGTGCCAGGTGCCACCACCGTCGCCGGATAAGCCCAGACCCGCGAAGCCTGTCACGAATCGGGTGCCCTCGGCCGCCAACACGAGGTCTGCCGCGTATACATACCCCAGGCCGCCACCGGCGACAGCGCCGTGCGCAGCGGTCACGATCGGGGCATCGATGTGGCTCAGCACGCGAAACGCCTCGTGGAACCGAGTGGTCATCTGCCTGAACAGATCACCCAGGTCTGCCGGACGACGTTGCCGGAAATAGTCGATGTCGCCGCCGACCGTCAAGGCGGCCCCGTTTCCGCAGATCAACACCGCGCGAACGGAGTGATCGGCGGCGATCCGGCGAGCGATCTCCAAGGTCTCCTGCGCCACTTGTAGATTGATGGCGTTGCGCGCATCGGGTCGGTTCAGGCAGACGGTGGCCACACCGTCGATCACCGAGTAATCGATCGTTTCCGGTGCAGCGTCGGCGCCCAGGGCTTCCACCCAGGCAGCACTGTCGGTCAATTGGTCCAGTGACACGATCCGCCCGTCGGACGCGAAACCGATCACATGAATGAATGCCGCATCGAGCTGCCGTCCTGACGCCCGCGCAGTGCCACGATATCGGCCCGCGACGAAGAGCCTGCCGTCATCGAGCATTTTGAATTCCTCGGCCCGCGCTTCCACACAGTAATGACGACCGATTCGCCACCACAAATTGGTCTGCATGGCTTCGGCACCGATGTGCTCACCACCCATGTCGAGCGGTAGTCCCTCGGTGACACGGCCGACAAAGTCCGGATGCAGCAGCGACACCACGTGATCCCGGTCTCCGGCAGCCAGCGCACGATAGAGCTGCTGCGCCACCGATAATTCCGACTCGTAGTGGCTATCCGACATAGCGGACGATGGATTCCACGACGGCGGCGGGCTTCTGTGCTCCGTCAGCCTCGACGGTGGTGACCAAAGTGGCCTGTACCGCACCCTCCAGCTTTGTGATATCGGCGATCTCGGAGTGGGCTCGCACTCTGGCACCGACGGGAACCGGAGTGATGAAGCGGACCTTGTTGAAGCCGTAATTGATCGCCATCGTAATGTTTTCGACACGGTAAAGCTGGTGCATGAAATGCGGCAACAGCGACAACGTCAGTAGGCCATGCGCGATGGTGCCACCGAAGGGGCCTCCGGCGGCCCGGTCAGGGTCAACGTGAATCCACTGATGATCGTTGGTGGCATCGGCGAACAAATTGACACGGTCCTGCCGAACCTCCATCCAGTCGGTCGGCCCCAGTTGCTCACCTTGGGCATGAGCCAACTCGTTGAGATCATTGAATATCTTCACCTTCTGCTCCTCTTGATCGAACGCGCAACCCGACGGTCACGCCATCACTCTCACAGGCGTCACCTCCACGATGAGGTGACGCACAGTGCGACATCTGCGTGACGATGCGATCGACATCATTCCTTGAGTTGGACCGCAGCAGACGTCAGCAAGGTGGCGATCGACTCTTCGAGCACGCCACAGTCGATCGCACCGTGGTCACCCATCGACCCCGTCCGATATCTCATGACCGCAGCCTGAAGCAGGCTAGCCTGGCGCCACTGCGTGAATCCTCGGTAGTAGCCGAGCTGGTCGACGTCAAATCCTGTTTTGTTGCGGTATATCTCGATCAACTCTGACCGTGTCGGAAATCCGCCCGCGCGGGTGGGGGCACGTATCGACATCGGCGGCTCCTCGGCGGACCGCCAATCGTCGAGCAGCCAAGCGAGGTCGAGCAATGGGTCACCCACCGTACCGTGTTCCCAGTCCAGCACCGCCGAGACGCGGCCGCCGCACACCAACAGGTTGGACAGCCGGAAATCACCGTGCATGATCACGGCCGGGTTCTGCGGGTGCGGCAGTCGTTCGATCAGTCTCGAGCGGACGGCACGCCACGCGGCGTCATGGATACAGCCGGAACCCACCCGCAACCACACATCACTCACCCGTCGTGCCTGGTGGTGCAGATACGGAGATTCCGAGGTGTCAAGGCTCAGCAGCGCCGGGTCGAGCCGGTGCAGCCGGGCCAGTGTCGCGATCACTGCGACGCCGATCTCGTAGCGCCGGTCCGGATCGATCAGCTGTGCATCGTCCTCGAGCGCCAGCGCCCTACCAGCCATTCGCTGCATGACAAAAAACGCCCCGCCACTGCGGGACTCCCCGATGCCGATGATTCTGGGCACCGGGATGCCGCTGTTCGCCAGGGCCGCGATGACCCCTGCTTCCCGCGCCACGGCGCGGGCGTTGGTCGCCTCGTTTCCCGGCAGTGTTCCCGCAGCACCCACTGCCGACCCTCGCCATCGGCCACGATCGAGGTGACGTTCGACTGACCGGCGCCAACACGCTGGATCTCGACGGGAGTACAGACACGTTCACCGTTTGCGACCAGCCAGGCGACCAACGCGCGGGGCTGCGCAGACATCAATTTGGGCGACGCCGAGCGGCGATGCCGCACCGAAACACCGGTCGCCATGACGCACTACCCCTTCACAACACCCAACCGTAAAAACGCCGGCTGAATCCTAGTATTTAATCGATGTCATCAGATGTTATCGCAGTTCATTCATCTGTTGTAGGGGTTTTCTAGTCGTGGTTAAGCTCAGTCGTGAGGCCGCCGCACGCTCTTGACCCCGTGGCCGCCTGCCGGGAACGGGCGTGCCGCGGAACGCCAGAGACTATCTCGGTGACGCGGCAGCGAGCTGCTGCACGAGCCTGAACTTCTGCACTTTGCCCGTCGGTGTTGTGGGGAGATCCTCCGCCCGGTAGAACACCACACGTTTGGGGACCTTGAACGCAGCCAACCTCGCGCGACACATCGCGATGACATCGTCCTCGGTCAGGGCCGCAGTTGGTGCGGGCACCACCACGACACAGCCGATCTCGCCCCATCGCTCATCGACCAGGCCGACGGCGAACACCTGGCTGATCTCATCGTGAGAGGCCAGCAGGTCCTCGATCTCCTTGGGCATCACCAGCTCGCCGCCGCTCTTATACAACTCCTTGCTGCGCCCGGTCACCTCCAGGTAGCCGTCGTCGCGAACACGACCGAGGTCACCGGAGAACAGCCAGCCGTCCCGCAACGTTGCCGCGGTTTGCTCGGGTTGATTCCAATAGCGCAGCATCGCGGTCGGCCCCGAGGAGACCAACTCCCCCTCCTCTCCCGGTGCACAATCCTTACCGCTGGCAGGGTCCACCGTCTTGTACAGCACCAAGGAATCGCTCCCCGGAACAGCCGCGGCACCGGCGAGTTTCGGCCTTCCTACCGTCTCCGATGTCAGCGACAATGGATCCTCAGGAAAGGTCAGCGTCATCGCGCCGCCACATTCGGTCATCCCGTACCCGGTCACGATCTCACTGACGCCGAATTCATCCTCGATCTGTCGCCACAACCAGATTGGCGCGGGCGCGGATCCGCAGAGGATCGCTCGCAACGAGGAGAGGTCATAGTCTCTGCGAGTGGCGCTTTCGAGCATAGCTACGGCCATGGTCGGCACACACAGGATATCGGTGGCGCGGTGCCGTTGAATGCCCGCGAAGTAGCCGTCGGCGCTGAACGTCGTCTGCGGAATGATCGCACCGCCCACGAACATGACCGAGAGGAGACCTTCGATGTAGCCGAACATGTGGTAGCAGGGCAACGAAAACAGAATTCGCCGACCATCTTCATAAGCTCGGGTCAACGCGGAAGCATAGGCGGTCCGCAACACCGCATCATGCGACGTCACCACTCCCTTGGGCGATCCCGTGGTCCCCGAGGTATACAACATATCCCCGGGGTCGTTGGGGTCCGGCTCCAAACCCGCGCTGGCACCATGGTTCTCATCACCAATCGCGGCGAGGTCGTCAATCGTCAGGCAACCCGGCCGGGCCCGACCTTCGATGTTGAACTGCACCACTGTCGGCTTCACGGATGTCACCGGCGAATCCCACCCGGGTATGATGGTGTCGAGCATCGACGGATAATCGAGTCCCCGAAAACCGGTCATGGTGACCAGCACTCGGCACCCCGAGTCCGCGAGGACGTACCGCAACTCATCGTGCCGGTAGAGGTAGTTGAACGGAACGGCGATGGCCCCTACTCGCGCGATCGCAAACTTCACAGCGGCGAACTCGGGGTGATTGGCCATCACCATGCCGACCCGGTCACCGCGCCGAACCCCGAGCACCACCAGGCCATCGGCGAGCCTACGCGACTGCGTGGCGACGTCGGCGTAGCTGTGTTCGCCCTCGTCGGTGAGCACGAGTGGTCGATCGGCGTAGTGGCTGGCGCAGTCGTCGAGCCAGCCGGCCAAGGTGTGGGGACGCCAGGCCGGAAAGCGGTCACGCAGCTGGCTTCGGCGCCAGGCGATACCGGTTTCCATCACAGCTCGGGGAGTTCGTCGGCCAAGATCGCCTCGCGCAACTCGAACTTACGCACCTTCCCTGTCTGCGTCACCGGCAGTCGGCTGGCCACGAACCACCGACTCGGAACCTTGAACCGAGCCAGCCGGGCACGGGTGTGGTCGACCAACCGTTGTTTCAGGTCCGGGGCCGACTCACCCCGCAGGAGAATCACTGCGACAACGACCTCTCCCAGACGCTCGTCCGGAAGCCCGAACACCGCCACCTCTACAATCGACTCATGTTCGACCACAACGGATTCGATCTCGGCCGGGGCGATGTTCTCGCCGCCACGAATAATGAGTTCCTTGAGCCGCCCGGTGACCGTGAGATACCCCCGGGAGTCCATTGTCCCGAGATCTCCGGTGTGGACGAATCCGTCTTCGTCAACCGCGCGCAATGTCGCCTCGGGATCGTGCAGATACCCCAGGAACTGTTGGTATCCCCTTGCGCAGATCTCCCCCTGTTGGCCGACCGCGACCGTCTGGTTGGTGCCCGGATCGACGATCTTGCAGTCGACCTGTGGTAGGGGGCGGCCGACCGTTGTCAGTTGATCGTGTCGTGAATCACCGGGGCGGGTGGTCGACAGCACCGGCGACAGCTCGGTCTGTCCGAACAGGTTGATCACGGTCGCCCCAAAAATCTGTTCGGCGTCGACGATCATCGCCGCGGGCACGTTCGATGCCCCGCCCATGACGGTGTGCAATCGCGGAGCCGGTTCGTGGCCGGCACGCTGACATTCCAGCAATGCGCCGAGCACGGTAGGTACGTAGAAGAGCACTGAAACGTTCTCGTCACGTAACGACTTCAGGACCGGGCCGGGGACAAACCGGTCGACCAGCACCACCGTACCCGCCAACCACAGCGGACCCAGTGTCGCGATCACACATCCGGCGGTGTGGAACAGCGGCAGCGGGTTGAGGCACACCGCCCCCGGCGGTGCATTCACCGATTCCAACGTCAACTTCGCCACATTGACCAAAGACCGGTGCTTGAGCAGCACCCCCTTGGGGCGGCCGGTCGTTCCCGAGGTGTACTGCAGCATGGCGACCTCATCCGCGTCTGGTGAGGCGCACGAGCTCAGGTCACCGTCAACTGCTCGCCACGTCGAGGTGTCCGACAGCGACACGCACCGCAACCCAGGCAATGCGCGGCTCAAATTCGCTGCCACCTCGCTCATCCGGTAGTCGCGGCTGACGTCGGCGTGCAGCAGGATCGAGGCGCCTGAGTGCGATAGGGCGTACTCGAGCTCCTCCTCGCGGAGTGCCGGATTGAGTGCCACCAGCACCACTCCGGCCAGCGCCGCGCCGTATTGCACGACCGGCCACTCAATGACGTTGGGCGCCCACAGTGCGACGTGAGTTCCCCGCTCAGCGAGTTGCGACAAGGCGACGGCGACTCGGCATGCCTCATCAAGCAAGTCGGCATAGGTCAACCGAACAGTTTCGTGAGTACCGTGGCGCACTCCAATAAGTGCGATCCGGTCAGGGTGCGCCCGCGCGCGGTCGGCAAGCAATTCACCCACGGTGACATCGACCAGCGACATCCCGCGGTCTGCTTCCCAATACGCCCGCTCGAGGGTCCTCGGCGACGTCGGCTGCGTGCCCGTCACGGCCATGGTTCAGACAGGATTGCTGCCCAATTTCGCGTACGACATGTCGCTGATCTCCGGCCACCGGCGGGTGATCTCGGCCAGGCTCGGCGGTGCCGAGAATGTCACCCCCTCGTTCTGGAACTGGGCGACGCGTTGGACCAGACCGCCGCCGACGACGAACACCGATCCGGAGTCGTGGTTTTCTTCCGAGAGCAAATACCCGACGGCCGGCGCGACTTGCGCAGGATCCAGCCTGTCGAGCACTTCCTGGGGTGCGATATCGACGGTCATCCGGGTGGCCGCCAAGGGCGCGATCGCGTTGGCGGTGATCCCGTACTTGGCGCCCTCGATCGCCAGCGTGTTGATCAGGCCCACCAGCCCCGATTTCGCGGCGCCATAGTTGGCCTGGCCGAAGTTCCCGTACAGGCCACTGGTCGATGTCGCGACCACGATGCGGCCGTATTTCTGTTCGCGCAGGTGCGGCCATGCTGCACGGCTGACGTTGTAGCCGCCGTACAGGTGGATTTTCAGGACGGCATCCCAGTTCTCGTCTGTCATCTTGTGGAATGCACCGTCCCGCAGAATGCCGGCGTTGTTGACGACGCCATGCACCGCTCCGAACCGCTCGATCGCCGTCGTGACGATGGCCTGGGCGCCCTCCGGGGTCGCCACTGACGAGTAGTCGGCGACGGCCTGCCCGCCGGAGTTGCGTATCTCCTCGACGACGGCGTCCGCCATACCGGTACCAGAGCCCGTCCCGTCGCGCGCACCACCAAGGTCGTTGACCACCACGAGTGCGCCGTTATCGGCGAGGAACCGCGCATAGGCACGCCCCAATCCGCCGCCGGCACCGGTGACGATCACAACCTTGTCCTGCACTCCGGGCACGTGAATTCCTTTGGGTCGGCGTCTAGCGGCCTACGCTCGATTTGAATATAGTTTCAAAATATGCCGACCGTCAAGCCGCGGCAACACATCCAGGACGCCCGCCCGCTGCCGACACCCCCGCGTCTTACGTATAACTCACGAGAGGATCGCGGGTCTTCGACACGCGGCAACGGATTCACAAGCCGGCGGCTTTGCGCGCCAATCCCTGGGAGAACTGCCGATAGAGCCTGGCGATTGCGAGCTCGGTGAGAAATCCGGTGCCCGGCTTTGGCAGCCACGATCCTGACCAGTTGATGACCGTTCCGCCCTCCGCCGAGGGGGCAAGGTCGACGACGGCACGGTAGTCCGGCAGGGGAAGTCCGGACACCAGTTCATAGCCGAAGCGACGACTCGGGGCCAGCTCAACGATGCGCTCCCGGGTCGTGAACTTCAGTCCCAGGCGTCTGAACCGAAAAACCCGGACTGCGCCCACGCTTTCGCCGCCGTCACGGCCCTCCGCCTCGAGGTTCACGGAATCCACATCGATCCATGTTGGCCAACTCGACGCGTCACACAGCAGCGCGTAGACGGTGTCCGGGGTGGCGCCCGTGCGCGCTTGGGCAGCCGCGGATGCGGGACGCATAGCCCCTCCTCCTATAGGAGTAAGTCCTACGATGATAGCTAAACAATGAAGGGAACGGCATGGCGGAATCCCCACCGGTCACCGATGGCCCGCAGCAGTCGACGCGGCTACGCCGGATGCAGCGCGGCCGTCGGGAGCTGGCGCTGGAGGCTCTCAAGCAGTACGAGTTGAAGGGTTTCACTCAGACCACGGTCGAAGAGATCGCTCTGGCGGCCGACTACGCGCCGAGCACGTTCTTTCGGCACTTCGGAACCAAGGAGAACGCCGTCTTCTACGACATCGACGAGCGGATGATGTCGTATCGGGCGCTTCTCGCCGATCCGCCACCGACGGGCGAGGGTTGGTCTCGCACCCGCGAGGTTCTCCTCGAGAACGCCGTCTACTGGCTGGAGTCGGATCCGGAGTTCGCGCCGGCGAGGACCCGGTTGTGTCATACCGAACCGGCGTTGCACAACCGCTATCTCGAATACTGCGCCGAGGTGGAGGACATCATCAAGCAGGTGCTGGCCGCGGACCGAGGCCGGGATCCCCAGACCGACATCGTCGCCGGGGTGGTCGCGGGCGCGCCGTCGCGGCCTTCCGCACGGCACTGCGGGTGTGGCTGGCCCACGGCGGAAGGGTCGTCGATCACTTGAGGACCGGGTTGGATGCCATGGAAGCCGGCCTGCCGCCGGGCCGGTACCGCTGAATCGGTCGTGCCCGCCATCCGCCCACTCGCCGCGTAGCTAAGAGAGTCACACTCTTGACAGGAGTAACTCTCACGAAAGAATCCTCGCACCGGCATCAGCGCACGAGTGTGGAGGTTGGATGTGGCCACCAAACCAGTGAAGTTCGGCTTGTTCGGGAACGAATTCCCGCCGATGGAGGCCGCGCTGGAGTCGTTCCGGCGAGCCGACAGGCACGGATGGCAGTTCCTCGATCTACCCGACCAGATCATGTCGACCCATCCACTCGGGATGCTCACGGCGCCGGTGCCATCGGCGGACCCGGCCGCGCCGACAAGTTTCTACTCCGAGGCGTGGTTCGGTTCCATGGAGATGTGCGCGGCGGCATCGGTGCTCACGGAGAACCTCGAGATCCTGCTTGCCGTGATCGACCCGTTGCGGCGCAGTCCTGCGGTGATGGCGCAGGAGATGATGACGCTGCAACACATGTCCAAGGGCCGCATGACATTCGCGATCGGGGCCGGCGAGGAAAAGCAATTCAAACCGTTCGGCGAGGTCCGCACCAAGCCGTTCACGCGGCTGGAGGAGGCCGCGGCGATCTGGCAGACGCTGTGGCAGTCCGGGGGTGAGCCGATCACGCGCGAATCCGAATTCTGGCCGCTCACGGATGCGATCTTCCCAATTCCGGCGTGGGAGGGTGGCCCGCCGCAGCTGCTGTTCGTCGGCGGCGGCCCGCGAATCCAGCGGCTCGCCGGAACGGTCGGCAACGGCTGGCTGACGTACTTGCCGGGCGGGTCCGGCAACGACAACGCCTGGTTGGCCGATTACATCCGCGGTATCAGGGAGCACGCGGAAAAGGTCGGGCGCGACCCCGAAGCGCTGCGCTTCAACGCCCAAGTGGTGACGGTACTCGCCGAGGACGATAAGACCGCCTGGGAACTCGCCCGCCACCCCAACCCCGGCTGGATCGCGGTCACCGCCGCCAGCATCGACGCGAGCAAGACCTGGGAGAAGTGGGGTTTCGAACACCCGTTGGGCAACTTCAACTGGGCGCAGGACATCAACCCGATGCTGGCCACGCCGGAGCGGGTCGCCGAGATGACGGCGGAAATCCCCGAACAGGTCACCGACTTCGCCCTGGTGTGGGGCGGACCGCAACGGGTTGCCGGCCGTGTGCAGGAGATGATCGACGCCGGTATCAACGAGGTCAGCTTTTTCAACATGGCGGCCAGTGCCGAACCCGAATACGGGCGTCATTGGGCCGAGCAGATCTCCCAGGTGATCACCCTGCTCGGCGGAGAGCCGCTGCGGCCATGAATTTCACGGATAAGGTTGCCCTGGTCACCGGCGCAGCATCGGGCATTGGGCGCGGGGTCGTCACGATCCTGGCCGCAGCGGGGGCCAATGTCGTGGTCAGCGATATCAATGCGGAAGGGGCCGCCGCCGTCGCGCAAGGTCTCGAACGCGCACATCCCCTCCGCTGTGACGTCAGGGAACCCGACGATGTCCACGACGCGGTGCAGGCGACAGTCGAACGGTTCGGGCACCTGGACATCCTGGTCAACAATGCGGGGATGGAGGTGACCACACCACTGGTCGAGACCACCCCGGATCAACTCGTAAACATCCTGCGCGTCAATATCGCCGGTGTTTTCAACGGCATCCGGTACGCAGCACCACGGATCTCGGAGGCCGGCAGCGGCGCCATCGTGTCCGTCGCGTCGGTGGCCGGGCTGCGCGGCGTCCCGTTGATGTCTGCCTACGGCGCCACCAAAGCCGCCGTCATCAACCTCACGCAGTCGGCCGCGTTGGAGTTGCGACCGACGAATATCCGGGTCAACTGCGTGTGCCCGGGCCTCATCGCGACACCGATGATGGATCAGATGAAGTCGCGTTTTGAGGCCCTCTCGCCGGTACCGATCAACGAGCTGGTCACCGCGAAACAAGGTCGCATGGGCGAACCGGCCGACATAGCGCGCGCCGTCGCCTACCTCGCTTCGGATGCGGCGGAATTCGTCAGCGGTGTCGCGCTGCCCGTCGACAATGCGATGGCGGCAAGCCTGTTCTGAGCGCTGGTGCGACGGGTCGGCGGAGTACACCGGTTATTCGATGCTCCCGTCTTGCGGATATCCATCATTTCCGTATAACATACGGAAATGATTCGCGCCGCCCGATCGCGGCGATTCGGCGTTTGGTAGCCCGGTGGCTCACGCCGCCGCGTTGGTAACCGATCGGGCGTCGAAACTGTTGTCGACTAGGAGATAAAGCTGTGACCATTAACGAGAAGTCCACCGACACCGCCCTTGCGCCCGTCGCTGAGGACATGAGCGCCTTCGTCATCGCCGGTGCGGTGACCTCCCAGCAGGAGGAGTCCGAGTACGACACCGTGTCCCGCACACCAGCGCAAGGAATCCAGGACGGCGTGGATGCCGAACGCCTCGGCTTTCGCCGCGTCTGGCTGTCCGAGCGCATCGACATCAAATGGTCCGATGTGATCCTCTCCGGCATCGCCGCGCGGACCACCCGCTTGCAGGTGTGCACGGGTGTCATTGACCCAACCACCCGACACCCGTGGACCGCGGCCGCGTTCGGCGCAACCATGCAAGCCTGTTACGGGGAACGCTTCATCATGGGTCTGGGCCGCGGTGACAACGGCTATTTCAAAGGCACCGGCATCCAAATGGCGACCTTTCGCCAAATGTATGACTACACCGACATTTTGCGTGACCTATGGGCCGGGAAGCACGTTACCTACGACGGACCGGTGGGGACCTTCGAAGACCTCTCCTTCGCGGAGAGCTACCACGGCGCTCCTCCGCCGATCTGGTTCGGTGGATTCTGCGGTCCCGCCGGCGCCCGATACGCCGCCGCAAAAGCCGACGGAGTGATCCTCATCCCCATGATGAACCCGACCGCCGTTGCCGAAGCCAAGGCCCGAATCGTCGAATCGTGCGAGCGAATCGGCCGTGATCCCAACTCGATCCGTGTCGGTGCCCTGGTCGTAACAGCGCCTAATCTGTCCGATTTCGAAGCACGTGCGATCGCGCACGGACGGATGGTCACCTACCTGCAGTACCCTGGCTATGGCGAGCAGTTGTGCACTGCGAACGGCTGGGATCAGGGCTTGCTGGACAAGATCCGCAACCATAAGCGGTTCGCGAACATCTCGCAGGTCGCCGACAGAGAGTTCCAGCGCCACGAGATGATGGATGTCGCCAGCGTTATTCCCGACGAGTACATGTGGGACTGCAGTGCGATCGGAACGGTCGACGAGTGCGTTGCCAATCTCCAGCGGTTCATCGATGCGGGAGCCGATGAGATCGTCACCTACGGATCGACGCCGGCGCAGAACGCCGAATTGGTGGCCGCCTGGCGTAACCGAGACCGTTGACGGTTCCCGGCCCGGTCCGTCGGCCCGGGCGCCCCTCGTTGCTGACCCCGAGCCAGGTTGCACACGCGGCCTTCGACCTTGTCGACGCGGAAGGTCCCGGTGCCCTGACGATTGCCCGGTTGGCCAAGGAACTCGGCGTCCGGCCGATGACCATCTACGGCTACGCGGCGTCCAAGGATGAGATCGTCACCATGGTCGCCGACCTGCTGCTGGCGGATCTGCCGCCGGTCGACCTACGCCAACGCTGGCAGACGGTGTTGGAAAAGGTGTTCTTGTCCATCTACCGCCGATTCCTCGACCACCGCAACGTCACCCTGGCGGTCGCCGATGCACCGGTATTCGGTCGCGCCCAGGCTGAGGTGATCGAACGGGTGCTGATGCGGCTGCACCGGGCCGGATTCAGTCCCGAGGCGGCATTCCATCTGCAGCGCACCCTTGCCACCTACACGTTGGGGTTCGCGATCTTTGCCATCGTCGAGTCGAGGGCCGGCGCCGACCGGCCGCGCGCCGCCTGGTCACATCTCGACGTGTCCGAATTCCCCCACCTGTCGGCGGTGTCCACACTATTCGGTACCGAGGTTACCGAGGCACAGTACCTGCGCGGATTGTGTCGGATCATCGGTGACTGACTCCGTCTGATGTACCGGGCCAGTGCTGCAGGGTGTCGACGTAGAGCTGACGGACCTCCGCGATACGCTCGTCCAACTCCGCGACGGTCCACCCGTCAACGGCGATGGGCCGCAGCACGGCAACGTCGACGCTGCCGGATCTGAGCGTCTTGGAGTGCCTGTCCCCAATCGCCTCCGCATTGCGGATCACGATGGGTACGATCGGTATCCCGGCCGCCATCGCGATGCGGAACGGACCCTTTTTGAACGCGCCGACGGCACTCCCGTCCGCACGGGTGCCCTCGGGCGCAATGATCACCGAGATGCCCCTGCGGGCCAGCGCTTCGACCTTGCGCAAACCCTCGACCGACCGCTGGGGATCGTCGCGATCGATGAACGCTGCGTCCACGAACCTCCCGATCGTGCCCGCGACCGGGTCGTTCTCGAGTTCCTTCTTGCCCACCGCCGTCCAGTCATCACGAACAAGGGCCGCGGCTATGAACACATCGAAGCTGTTGCGGTGATTAAAGATAAACACGGCCGGACGCTGGGACCTCAAGTTCTCTGCGCCGAACGTACGGATGCTCACGCCGCCGGTCGTCAACATCAATTGCGGCCACGTCGACGTAAAGAAGTTCACGCCACGGCGTCTGTCACCGGTGAGCAGACCTATCCCGACGGCACCCGCGGCGACTGGGACCAGCGATCCAAGACCGACGAATGTGCGCAACTGCGCCAGGGGGCTGTCACCCATGACCCACCACGAGCTAGCTGCCCGCCGAACCGAGGGCCCGACCGACAATTGAGACAAAGGAGACACATCCTCCCGGCCGACCGCCGAGGTTGTGTGTCAGGGCGGTACGTGGGTCGGGCAGCTGCCGGTCACCGGCCTGTCCGCGGAACTGCAGCCATGCTTCGTAGAGCATCCGTAGACCGCTGGCGCCGACCGGGTGGCCGAACGACTTGAGGCCGCCGTCCGGATTCACCGGGAGCCGCCCCTCGGCGTCAAACTCACCGCCCATCACGTCCTTCCACGCGTGCCCGGGCTCGGAGAAGCCGAGGTCTTCCATCAGCACGAGCTCGGTGGGGGTGAAGCAATCATGCACCTCCGCCATCGAGAGCTCGATACTCGGACGGTCGATACCGGCTTGGGCGTACGCGTCACGGGCCGACCGGACCACTTCGGGGAAGGTGGTGAAGTCGAAATCGGGGTCCATGGAGCCGCGTGCCGAGCCAGCCACCAGTGAAAGCGCTTTGA
Organism: Mycobacterium talmoniae; assembly: GCA_002967005.1. Classification (GTDB taxonomy): domain Bacteria; phylum Actinomycetota; class Actinomycetes; order Mycobacteriales; family Mycobacteriaceae; genus Mycobacterium; species Mycobacterium talmoniae. The sequence goes on along the minus strand of PPEA01000651.1, from coordinate 12,717 downwards.
CGTACATCGGGGAGTCCGTGTAGTCGAGGGCGCGCTCGGCCGGCACAATCAGCGCACAGGCCGCGCCGTCGGAGACCCCCGAGCAATCAAAGACGCCCAGTCTGCCAGCCACTTTCGGCGCGTTAGCAATGGTTTCTTTGGTCACCGGGGAACGGAACTGCGCCTTGGGGTTCCGCGCACCGTTCGTGTGGTTCTTCCATGCGATATGAGTCATCGCCTCGCGCATCTCGTCGGGATGCACACCGTGCTTGGCGCAATACGCCGGATCCAACAACGAGAACGCCGCGGGCGCGGTCAGCGACAATTCAGGTGCGGTTCCGTCGCTGGGCGGGTCGGCCCGCAGCAGGCCGGAGAAACCCGAATCCTTGAGCTTCTCGACACCGACCGCCATCACCGCGTCATACGCCCCGGCGGCCACCGCGTAACATGCGTTGCGGAACGCCTCCGAGCCGGTCGCGCAATAATTCTCGACGCGAGTGACCGGCTTGTCCTCGGTGCCCAGCGCACGGCTCAATGTCAGGCCGGACTGCCCGGAGCCGAGTGTGCCAAGCCAGTAAGCGTCGACATCGTCTCGACCCAGCCCGGATACCGATCCCAGGCATTCGTCAACTGCTTCGAGGATCAAGTCGTCGGTGGAACTGTCCCAACGCTCACCGAACCGGGTACAGCCCATCCCGACAACCGCCACCCGGTCGATAATGCCGTGGCTGGTCATGAGGCCTCCGCTCCGGCGTCGCCGAGCAGACGCGCCTTCCAGAAATAGTCGTGTACCCCGCCTGCGGTGAACAGCCGACGGAATGTGAAACCGACCCGCGTGCCAACGCGCAGCCGGTCCGGTTCGGCATCAGCGATCTCGAGAGTGCACCGGCCACCGCCGTCAACGTCGATAACCGCTTGCACCACCGGCGGTGAGGGTGAGTACGCGAGGTGGTCCACCGTGTAGGTAGCCACCGTGCCGTGCAGTGTCGCGATCTGTGCCCGGTGCATGTGGTCGGCGGTGCCGCATCTCCGGCATACACGCACGGGTGGTAGGTGCACGAACTGGCATTCAGCACATTGAGTCCCGGTGAAGCCAAACTTCCACTGCTCGGCCCGTGCCGACGGCGGCGCCGCGGGACGATCCGGTTCTGGGCGCCGCGGCGGCTCCATCTCGACCAGACCGCGCCAAGAAAGATAGGTGAGGTGTTGCACCGGTAGACCATCCGCGAGTTGCTCGCCGACCCGATGTTGTTGTCGGTTGCGCGGCAGCTCGGCGGTGGTGCGCCACAGTACAGCGTCGCAGCCGTCGACCGCGGAAAGCACCAGGATTGTCTCGCCGGCATCCGCGGTGTCGAGCATCGAGCACAGGGCGATGGCCGCATCGCTCGCCCCTGCGAACCCAATCGGCGAGGTGACGGTCGACTTCAGCCCTTTCACCAACTTTCCGGCCCGTTTGACGATCGCGGGATTGGGACAGGCGAGCACGACGTGGTCGACGCCAGACAATCCGCTGTCGCCGAGCATGCGGTCGAAGGCGCTGCCGATCAGCGCAGCATATCGTTCGGCACCGAAGCGCTCCTCCCATTGTTCACCGGTGATCGAAGACGGTTGCCGCCAGCGGTCGAGGAACTCCGCCGTCAGCGATGTCATACCCACCATCTCGGCGATGGCGGGACCATCGCCGAACAGCAGCGCCGTCGCACCGTCTCCGCCCCGCTTTTCGTCGAGCGAACCCGGCCGGCCCACCCGCACATCGGCCGATACCACAACTCCGCCGGTCGATGCCGCAGCTCGGCAGGCCGCGACCCAGCTCCGCCCGGTACCGCAGAGGTCTGCAGCGAACCCACCGACCGGCAAGCCCAGCGCGGAATGTATCGCGGTGGCGTTGGTCTTATCGGCATAAGCCGGGCTGCTGGTGGCGAAATACAGATTTTCGGGGGGCCGGTGCCCCCTTGTCGCGGCGGCTGCCGCGGCCACCGCCATGGTGGTGCTGTCCTCGTCGAACGAGGCCACGATCCGGTCCTTGGGCAATCGGAACCGCGGTAGGTAGGCGGCGTAGCCGATTAAAGCAGCGGTCATGACGTCGGCCCGCGGAATAGTGCGGCAATGCCCTGACCACCGCCAATGCACATCGTTTCCAGCGCGAACCCGCCGCCCCGACGGCGCAGCTCGTGCAGCATCGTCGTGAGAATCCGCACCCCGGTGGCGCCGATCGGATGGCCCAGCGAGATACCCGACCCGTTGACGTTGAGCCGATCGTCAACATCGCCAAGCTTAAAGCCCCACCCGGACAGCACCGCGAGTACCTGGACGGCAAACGCCTCGTTCACTTCAATCAGAGCAAGATCGTCGAAACCGAAATTAGTTCGGCTGAAGAGCTTTTCGACCGCACCCACCGGACCGATGCCCATCCGCGACGGCTCACAACCGACGGCGGCCCAGCCCTCCAGATACCCAAGGGGTTGCAGCCCCAGTTTGTCGAGCCGATCTTCGGCTACCACCAAGCAGGCGGCGGCGGCATCGTTCTGCTGGCTGGAATTGCCGGCAGTCACCGTCCCCTCCGGCACGATGGTGCGCAGCCGCGCCAAGGTCTCCGGTGTGCTGTCGGGCCGGACGCCCTCGTCGCGATCAAACACCACGGCATCACCACGGCGCTGGGGTACTTCTATGGCAACGATCTCGTCGTCGAACAGGCCCGATTCCTGGGCCGCGGCGGCTCGCTGGTGGCTGCGGGCCGCGAACGCGTCGGCCGCGTTGCGATCGATGCCATAGTCCGAGGCTAGGTTCTCTGCCGTTTCGATCATCCCGCTGATCGGACCGAATCGCCATATCGGCTGCGACATCTCGCGGCCCCGATCGAGCCGGTCGTACAGTACCTGGTTACCAGACCGGGCTCCCCACCGGACGCTGGTGGTGTAATGCTCGATGTTGCTCATCGATTCCACACCACCGGCCAAGACTACGTCGGCCGCGCCCGTCTGCACCATCATCGCGGCAGTGACCACCGCCTGAAGGCCACCGCCACAACGCCGGTCGATCTGCAGCCCGGGCACGCCTACCGCCAACCCGGCGTTCAACGCCGCCCACCGGCCGATGCAGGGCGCCTCGGAGTTGGCGTAGGACTGGGCGAATACGACATCGTCCACGAGCCCGGGATCGGCGCCGCTGCGTTGCAGCACCGCCTCGATGACGCGGCTCGCCAAATCCTCGGCACGGAGCGGCCGAAGCGTCCCGCCGAAAGTACCAACCGCCGTGCGCAGCGGAGCCACGATCGCGGCGCGCCTCATGCGTCACCCCGCCACCGGTCGGCCGACGGATCAAGCAGGCTGCTCAGATGATCTTGCTGCAGCCAGATGATCGTCTCCAGTTCCAGCGCATCCAGATACCGAACCCGCCCACTGCGCAGGTCCTCAAGGCGCAGCCGCGGAGAGTTCCCTTCGGTGTCGAAATTCACTGATACCTCGGCGAACTCACTTCCGATCACCGGACCGATGCCCGGCATGTCGATGCTGTCGCTCCCACCAAACTCGATAGACATGAATCCTCAGATCAGGAAACTGAGCGTCGGCAGGGGCTTGTCATTGTCCACCAGGACAACTTTCTTGTACGTCAGCCGCAAAGAGCCGTCCACACGGCGCAACCGATACGTGGTGCGTCCTCCCCACAGGTTGTTGCCGCGGTCCCGTGATTCAAGCACGAGAAAATTAGCCGCCACCTCGAGGTCGATACCGCCTTCAGGATTAGCCCTACCGCCTAGGAACTCGATGTTGGACAGCAATCTGCGTAGGTTCGACGGCGGTGCCTGGGCATGACGCTTTCCGGTCCGCACCTGCTTGAGCCGGGTGGAGATCCGGCTGCGGTTGTCGTAGATCACCGACATCTGCCGCAGCGGGTCGTCCGTCGAGGCGACCGGAACCCAGTACAGTGCGTCATCGGTCCACAATGCCTCCCACGCGTCATAGTTCAACTCGTCGGCATACCGGGCCTCGCGGTACAGGAATTGTTCGACTTCCCAGCGGTCGAAGTCCTCGGGTACGGGGCCCAGATCCTGAACGGCTGCGGCAGTGGCGGTCATGGCTGCTCCATCAGTGTCTTGTAGTGCGACCAGAACCCGCGCATCCCGGTTTCATCGGTGGCCGCCCCGATCGTGAATCCGTTCTCGTCGACGCTTTCACGGTTGAGCCCGCGGCGGACGTCGAGCCATTCCGGCTCCAGTGATTCGATGCCGCGCTGGTTGCGCTCGTACATCTCGGTGTCATCAGCCAGCAGCATGCCGGCCGGCCCCACCGAACCCATGCACTGCGAGACCATCCGCGTGTTGAGCTCGTGCCCCTCCGCCAGCTGAATCGCGGTCGAGAATTGGATACACTCACTGACCGCAACCGGTTGGATATTGAACACCTGGATCTCGGCGATGAATAGGTTCGGGAAGATCATCACGTGCGGCCCGCCCTCGATAAGGATCTGCTCAGCCTCCGCGCCGTAGCGTTCGCGCATCGCGGCAACGTAGTCCGGAACCCGCGCCTCGGTGGTGCCAAACCACCGCATCGGCTCGCCGAACTTGCGGAACTCCGGCCGCAGGTCGTTTTCGCTGTGACCGTTGCCCAGATCGCGGGTGACGGCGGTGGACGAGTCGCTGTACAGGGCACCGATGGGACTGCCCGTGACGCCGAAGATGGATCCATGCACGAATTGTGGGTGGTAACCATCGGTTTCGTTCTCGGCCAGCAGCTTCCAGTTGGCTCGCGTCTTATGCTGCAGCCATCCGGCGGTGAGCTCCACCCTGCCTTTCGGCGACAGTCGGGCTAGCCGGTCGATCTCACCAGCGGCGGCGCCCAGGTGTTCGACCAGGCTCGGTCCGTCGTGAGCGAAGCTACCGAAAACGAAACCGTGATAGGAGTCGACCCGCGGCACCCGACCCAAGTTCAAGTCAAGTTTGCGTTCGCCGTAGCCCTTGAAGAACGGGAAACCGATGAGCTCGCCGTCGTTGTGGAAGGTCCAGCCATGGTACGGGCAGCGAAACGTCGACGCGTTCCCCTTGGCGTCGTGACAGACCTGATTGCCGCGGTGAGCGCAGCGGTTCAGCAAGAGGTGCAGTTGACCATCGCGGCCGCGGGTCATGATCACTTCCTGCGGCCCGAGCCGCCTGCGGACATAGTCGCCCGGCTGCGCTACCTCGCTTTCGTGTCCCACGAAGACCCAGGTGCGGTACCAGATTTTGCTTACTTCTTCGGCGAAGATGCTGGGATCGGTGTACAACGACCCGTGGACTTTGTCGCGCCTGATCAGCCGGTCATAGCGGGTTTGGGTTTCGATCGCCGAGCTCACAATCGCGCTCCTCTCTTTGAGCCGAACAACGGAGGGCGTTTGTCACGGAAGGCGGCGACGCCCTCGGCGAAGTCATCTGTGTCGAAAAGCTTGGACTGACAGGCTGCCTCGCGCTGCAGCATGTCAAACGGGTTAGCCGTGCCCGATTCCGACAGCAGCGTCTTGATCACCCCATAAGCGGCTGCGGGGCCGTCGGCCAGCCGCTCGGCGTCCCGACACGCGGAATCCAGCGACTCGCCGGGTTCGACCACCGCGTCGACCAACCCGAACTCCAGCGCCTCCGCCGCCGAAAGGGATCTGGGGAACAAGAGCATCTGCCGCGCCCGCGCCATCCCGACCCGTGCCGGCAATGAGACGAAGGTGCCCATGTCGCCGGCGAGGCCGACGTTCGTGAACGTCGTCGCGAACTTCGCGTCGCGCGCGGCGACGACGCGATCGCACGCGGCCGCCAGCGCCGTTCCGGCGCCGAATGCGGACCCTTCAACCGCCGCCAACACCGGCTTAGGCGTACTCCAAATCGCACGAATCACCCGCTGCGCCAGCTCGGCGCGCTCGATCGCGCGATCGACGGGCATCCGCTCCATGGTGGTGATATCACCACCAGAGCAAAATGCCGGGCCGGCGCCCGTGATGACTATGGCATGGATCTCTTGGTCGGAGCCTGCTGCCTCGATCGCCTGAGCGAGCGCGACGCGCAGCTCGAGATCAATGGCGTTGCGCTTCTCAGGACGGCTCAACGTGATGGTGCGCACCGCGCCGTTGTCGTTGATTAGAACTGTGGTGGCGGTCATTGGAACCTCGGCTTGCGGTGTTCGATGACGGCTCGTAAGCCCTCGAGCGCGTCATCAGTGCCAGACAACTCGGACACTGTCCGTGCCTCCTCAGCCAGCCGCTGCTCCACCGACGCCCCGAGTCCACTCCACACCAGCCGCTTGGTCGCCGACAGTGCACCGGTAGGCAATGCGGCCAGCGATGCCGCGATTTCGGCCGTCCGGTCCGCCAATGCATCGTCCGACACGACCTCGGTGACCAGCCCGATATCGCGCGCTTCGACTGCGGACAGTGTCGGATTGGTCAGAAGGATGCGCAGCGCCTGGCGCAGTCCAACCAGCTGGGTCAGTGTCACCGACGAACCACCGTCGGGGGCCATCCCAACCCGCACCGCGCCGGAAAAGAACTTGGCCGAATCCGCGGCGACCACGATATCGGATGCGCATACAAGTCCCAATCCGCCGCCGCCCGCCGCGAATCCCTGGACCGCAGTCACCACGGGGACCCGGAGCTGGATCAGCGCTGCAGTGGCCAATTGCAGCCACGCGGTGGCCTCGCGCAGATAGTCGGGCAGATCGGCGCCCTTGGACTCGAAGGTGTGGACGTCGCCGCCTGCACAGAAGTTTCGGCCTTCGCCGGTCAGCAGCACCACCCTCGCCCGCGGATCGGCGTGGCAGCGCAGGATCTCCTCATGCAGCGCCCTCAGCAACTCTACGTTCATGCCGTTGGACACATCGGGCCGGTTCAGCCGTAGGCGCGCGATCCCGTCATCGTCAACGTCCAAGGTAACCGGCGCAGTTGCGCTGGCGGTTGTCATCAACTCTCACCTTTCTCAGCGAACGCATTGATCGCGCGCTCCCCGGTCTGGCCGCTGATATGCGCGACAACAGCGTCGCTCTCGTCGTTCAGGCCAACAGCTAGGGATCTCCCCATGCCCGCATATACCAGCCGCTTGATCGCGGTCACCGCCGAGCGTTGCCGGCCAGCCAATCTTGACACGAATTGCTCCACCCCTTCGTTGAATTCGGAAGGTGCGAAACTGCGGTAGGCCAGCCCGTATCGGACAGCTTCTTGTCCCGACATCCGGTCACCGCTAAGCAAGATGCCCAACGCTTGCTGGCGTCCCACCAATCGCGGCATCCGCTGGGTGCTGCCACCACCGGGGATCATGCCGAAGTTGATGTGGTTGTCCGCGATTCGGGCGTCGTCACTGACCAGAACGACATCGGCGGACTGCATCAGCTCGAAGCCACCGGCCATTGCGACACCTTCGACCGCCGCCACGACCGGCACATCGACGTTAGCAATGGCTTCACAGGCACGCCGAAACGCGATGAAAAGCGACCGTAGCTCATCGGGACCATCTGAACGCAGGCGTTGCACCTCATTGAAATCGCCGCCAGCGCAAAAGTTCCCGCCTAGCCCGCGGATGAGAACCACGTTGGCCCTCGGATCATTGCCCAAGTCGAGGATCGCGCGCTCCAATTCTCGACCGAGTGCGACAGTGATTGCATTCATCTGGCCCGGGCGATTGAGTGCGATCCGCCCCACGCCGTCGGTGATGGTGTGCAGGACGGTGCTCACATGAACCGTCCGCCGCCGACTTCGAGTACCGTCCCCGTGACATAACTGGATAGCTCCGAGGCCAGGAAGACCACCGCACCAGCCACCTCGGCGGGCTCCCCGGCCCGCTTCATCGGCACAGCCGCCTCACGCTCGGCGAAGATCTCCGGCGGCATCGCCGCAGTCATCGGCGTCCGGATCAGCCCCGGCTGAATCGCATTCACCCGGACGTTGTGATGAGCCACCTCTTTGGCCGCGGCCTTGGTCAACCCGACGATGCCAGCCTTAGCCGCACTGTAGTTGGTTTGCCCCGGATTGCCCGACTTGCCAGACAGTGAGGAGATGTTGACGATGCTGCCCGACTTTTGCTCCCGCATCACCGCCGATGCCTCTCGCACACCGAGCCAGGCGCCTCGCAGGTGCACCCGTACCACCATATCGAAGTCTTCGACCGACATTTTCTTCAACGACGCGTCGCGGGTGATACCAGCGTTGTTGACGAACACATCCAAACGACCCAGGTCGGTCGTGACACCGGTGACCAGATCGTGCATCTGCTCGGGTGAGGTGACATCGCAGGCCACACCGATTCCGCCGACATCGGTAGCCGCGTCACCGGCCAGGTCCCCGTTGATGTCGGCCAGAATCACCCGGGCGCCATGGGTGACGAGCGTGCGCGCGATCTCCCGACCAATGCCCTGGCCAGCGCCCGTCACGACAGCAACACGCTCCGCGAGCAACAGCTCTGTCATGCTCCTCCGTTCCGCTGCTCAATATTTCTAATCTAGGTTAAACTACGTCCGCAGTGGCCACAAGCAGGCTCCAGGAAGGGAGCAGTGATGGATCTGGGATTGACCGGGGCACGGGTCGTGGTTACCGGCGGCGCGTCGAACATCGGCCGCGGCATCGTACACGAGTTTGCCGCCGAAGGTGCCCGTATTGTGATCAGCGATATCGACGGGCCGCAGGCGGAGAAAGTTCGCACCGAGGCACTGAACCTGGGCGCCCCGGCGGTTGAACTCGCGATCACAGATCTGACGACGCCGACCGGGGCCGACACCGCGATCGGGCGCAGCATCGAAGCCTGGGGCGGCATTGACGTCCTGGTGAACAACGCCGGCTGGAGCGTGCCCGGCTTCATCGCGAGTGATACCGACCGCGAGAAATGGCAACGGACCATCGAGATCAATCTGTTCAGCGCGATCGCCGCCACCCAGGCCGCCCTCGGTCCGATGAAGGAGGCCGGAGGGGGCTCGATCGTTTTCATTGCTAGCGACGCTGCTTTCGGCCAAATTCGGCAGGGTGTCTATGGTGCATCGAAAGCAGCAATGGTCGCCTTAGCTCGCACTACCGCCCGCGAACATGGACGTCACGGGATCCGATCCAACATTGTGTGTCCGGGTCTGGTTATCCCCGAGGGCCCCGATGCGGTGGGTTCCGCGAGCCTGTGGGCGGTCGGCCAAGAGGCGGTCTTCAACCAAAACCAGATCGATTACATGATCAAGGACACGCCGTTGCGGCGGCTCACTACGGCCGAGGACGTCGGACGCGTTGTGCTCTGGTTCTCCTCGCCGCGGGCCGCCCGCCAGGTCACCGGCCAGCTGGTCTCGGTCAGCGGCGGTTACACCATGCCGTAATGGCCGGTCCCACCCTGTCGTTGCTCCGCCGGTGGTGAACCGTATTATTAAACGATGCCTAAAAAACCACGGGATAAGGCTGGTGCGCGCTCCGACAAGCAGGATTCCAAGTACGCCCGCACGCGCGCCCGCATACTTGATGCCGCGGCGCACATCCTCAGCGTCAAAGGTTATGCGGGTACCCGCCTATCCGACGTCGCGGAGCAAGCTCAAATTCAGGCACCTGCGATTTATTACTACTTCCCGTCCCGCGACGATCTGATCGAAGAGGTGCTGTATTGCGGCATCGCTGATATGAGCAGGTATCTCCAGGAGGTTCTCGACGCGCTACCTCCTGAAACGTCGCCGATGGATCGCATCCTGACAGCGGTCGAGGCCCATTTACGCCACGAGCTGGAGCTATCCGACTACACAACCGCATCGATCCGCAATTCCGGGCAGGTTCCAGAAAAGCTGCGCAAGCGCCAAATGAAGGAGGAGGCGCGCTACGGCATGATCTGGCGTCGGTTGTTCGACAATGCCGCTGCCGATGGTCAAATCCGGCCCGACCTCGATCCGCGCCTGGCCCAGTTGCTGGCGCTGGGAGCCCTCAACTGGACAGCTAAGTGGTGGGACCCCCGAAGGGGCTCGGTCGATGCGGTCGTGCGAAACGCGCAGACGCTGGTCCGCCATGGCCTGAGCCAAGCCCCCGAAGAACTGACTGCTGGCCCACGTAAGAAGAGGAGTTCCGCGACCCGACCCTGACGCTTCTGGTCGGTAGCGATCCCCGTCGATAGGCCCTCGATCGTGCCGCCCGAGATCTTTTGAGTCCAGGTTTTGATTCTGTGTTAAATTATTCCCTATGGCTGAGGCATACATAGTTGACGCGGTTCGCACCGCGGTGGGGAAGCGTGGCGGTGGACTCGCTGGGGAACACCCGGCGGATATGGCCGCCCACGTGATCACCACACTTGTCACCAGGAACGACTTTGATCCCGCTGCGATCGATGATGTGATCTTGGGCTGTCTAGACAACATCGGTTCGCAGGCCGGCGATATCGCCCGCACCGCAGCGCTCGCGGCAGGTCTGCCCGACTCGGTGCCCGGAGTCACCATCGATCGGCAATGCGGATCGGCCCAGCAGGCTGTGCATTTCGCTGCGCAGGCGGTGATGAGTGGTACCGCGGATCTCATTATCGCCGGCGGTGTGCAGAAGATGAGCCAGTTCCCGATCCTCAGCGCGTTCGGTGCGGGAGAGCCGTACGGCTCGACCGATCCGTGGACCGGATGCCGAGGGTGGGAAGCGCGCTTCGGTACTCAGGAGATCTCCCAGTTCCGCGGTGCCGAACTCATCGCCAAACAATGGGGGCTCAGCCGCGAAGACAACGAACGGTTCGCGCTGACCAGTCACCAACGTGCCGTCGCCGCGATTGCCGACGGTCGCTATGAGCGCGAGATCACCTCATACGCTGGTGTCAGCGTCGACGAAGGTCCGCGCGCCGATACCTCGCTGGAGAAGATGGCGGCTCTACCGTCGTTGGTCGAGGGGGGTGTACTGACCGCCGCGGTGGCAAGCCAGATCTCCGACGGCGCCGCCGCGCTGCTAGTTGCCTCACCGGATGCGGTCGACCGGTTCGGCCTGACGCCCCGCGCCCGCGTCCACCACATGTCGGTACGAGGCGCCGACCCGGTGATGGTGCTGACCGCCCCGATCCCGGCAACCCAGCACGCACTCAAGCGCACCGGGCTGTCCATCGACGACATCGACCTCGTCGAGATCAACGAAGCATTTGCTCCTGTCGTCCTGTCCTGGCTGGCCGAACTTGGTGCCGACCCGGACCGCGTCAACGTCAACGGCGGAGCCATCGCGCTGGGCCACCCGATCGGCTGCACCGGTGCACGCCTGATGACGTCGCTGCTGCACGAGTTGGAGCGAACCGGCGGGCGGTACGGGCTGCAGACCATGTGCGAGGGGGGCGGGCAGGCCAACGTGACAATCATCGAACGGCTCTAGATCATGCGCCGCGAACTATATGGCTCCGACCACGAGGCCTACCGAGAGACGGTCCGGGAATTCCTGGCGCGTGAAGTCGTCCCTCAACAACATGCCTGGGATCGTGATCGGTGGATCGATCGCTCGGTGTTCGCACGAGCTGCCAAGGCCGGGATCTACGCGCTGCAGATCGACGAACGCTATGGTGGCTCGAGTGAATCTGACTACCGCTACCGCATGGTGGTGTGCGAGGAAGTAGCGCAAATCAACGCGTTGTCCTTTGGTCTGACAGTCAGCCTGCAGGACGATCTTGTGCTGCACTATCTGTTGGACCTGACCAATGAGGAACAGCGCCAGCGCTGGCTGCCCGGTTTCGCGTCGGGTGAACTGATCGGCGCGTTGGCGATGACCGAGCCCGGCACCGGCAGCGACCTGCGCAACATCCGCACCAGCGCCCACCGGGATGGTGACCGCTGGATTCTCAACGGCCAGAAGACGTTCATCTCCAGCGGCATCATGGCTGACGTCGTGGTGGTCGCGGCCCGCACCGACCCCGCAGGTGGATCCGGTGCGTTCAGCCTGTTCGTAGTCGAGCGCGACACGCCCGGATTCGAACGAGGCCGCAAGCTCGACAAGATCGGGCTGCCGGGGCAGGACACCGCCGAGCTGTACTTCCTGGACGCCCAGGTGCCGCAGGAAAACCTGCTCGGCGAGGAAGGCCGCGGACTGCAATATTTGATGAGTCACCTGCCGCGCGAACGGCTCGGGGTGACAGCCATGGCGATGGCCACGTCCCGCGCGATCTTCGATCTCACCGTCGACTACTGCCGCCAGCGCACGGCCTTTGGCCAACCGCTGACCGCCCTACAGAACACCCGATTCGAACTAGCAGACATGGCCACCGAAATCGACATCGCCGAAGCCTACGTCGACAAGTCGGTACTGGCGTTCAACGCGGGTGAACTGGCCCCCGTCGACGCCGCCAAGGGCAAATGGTACGTCAGCGAACTGCAGAAACGAGTGATCGACCGCTGCCTGCAGCTGCACGGCGGGTACGGCTACATGGCGGAGTACCCCGTCGCGCGAGCCTTTCTGGACACCCGGGTACAGACCATCTACGGCGGCACCACCGAAATCATGAAAGAGATCATCGGTCGCGACATCGCGGCCGGGTAGCCGCCCAGCGCATGCCGAGACGCGGTCAGAAGCGGAAGCCGATCTGGGCGGGGACGTGGCTGACGAACGCGGCGTCCAGCCGCGCGATCAGCTCGGGATCCTTGCACCGCAGCCGCTGTGCGCCCGCCAGCGCCGCGGCGCGGTGCGCACCCAGATACAGGCTGCCCAGCACGTCGAGGTCCATCGCCACCTCGACCGGGTCGTCGGTGCGGGTGCAGCGGGCGCGGCCGTCGCGGATCTGCAGCGCGAACCGGCCGCCGTCGCCGCGGAAGCCGTCGGCGACCTCGATCA
>PPEA01000650.1 GCA_002967005.1 Mycobacterium talmoniae | reverse complement strand
CCCACCCCCGGATTTCCAGCAGGTCGCGGCCCAGACCCCAGCTCGGCCCAGCCCAGCCCGCGGGCGCGCACCAGCAGCACCAGGCCCACCGCCGCGGCCGGACGGCGGCCACCCCGGCCCACGGCGTGGTGAAGTGCGCGATCAGGTTGGTCAGCGCCAGCACCACCACGACGACGGCGACGTCGACGTAGATGCGGGCATGGTGCAGCGCGGAAAGCTGCGACTTCAGCGGATGCGGCCCCCCGGCCACCGCGCATTCCTGGGCTGACATTGCCGCGATTCTACCGGCGCGACGACGACGCCCAGGTCCAGCCGGCGATCGCCGGGTCGTCCTCGCCGTGCTCGCGGGTGTAGCGGCGGGCCGCCAACCGGGCGTCGGCCATCCGTTGCCGCAGCGGCGCGCACCGCGTCGCCAGCCCGTCCACCCAGTCGATGACGTCCAACACCAGGTGGAAGCGGTCCAAGCTGTTGAGCATCACCATGTCGAACGGGGTGGTGGTGGTGCCGCGCTCGTTGTAGCCGCGGACATGCATGCCGTGGTGGTTGGCGCGCCGGTAGGTGAGCCGGTGGATCAGCCACGGATAGCCGTGATAGGCGAAGATGACCGGCTTATCGCGGGTGAACAGGGCGTCAAACTCCTTGTCCGGCAGCCCATGCGGGTGCTCGGAGTCGGGCTGCAACCGCATGATGTCGACGACGTTGATCACCCGCACGGCCAGCTCCGGCAGCTCGCGGCGCAAGATGTCGGCGGCGGCCAGCGTCTCCAGCGTCGGGATGTCCCCGGCGCACGCCAGCACCACGTCGGGTTCGCCGGTGGCGGTACTCGCCCAGTCCCAGATGCCCAGCCCGCGGGTGCAGTGCGCGACGGCGGCGTCCATGTCCAGGTAGGCCAGCGCGGGTTGTTTGCCGGCGACGATCACGTTGACGTAGTCGCGGCTGCGCAGGCAGTGGTCGGCCACCGACAGCAAGGTGTTGCCGTCGGGCGGCAGATACACCCGCACGATCTCGGCGCGCTTGTTGGCGACCAGGTCGATGAAGCCGGGATCCTGATGCGACGCGCCGTTGTGGTCTTGGCGCCACACGTGCGAGGTCAGCAGGTAGTTCAGCGAGGCGATGGGCCGACGCCACGGCAGTTCGCGGCTGACCGACAACCATTTCGCGTGCTGGTTGAACATCGAATCGACGATGTGCACGAACGCCTCATAGCAGTTGAACAGGCCGTGCCGGCCGGTCAGCAGGTAGCCCTCCAGCCAGCCCTGGCACAGGTGCTCGGAGAGCACCTCCATCACCCGGCCGTCGGGGGACAGGTGCTCGTCGTCGGCGGTGGTCTCCTCCAGCCACACCTTGTCGGTGGCGTCGAACACCGCCGAGAGCCGGTTGGAGGCGGTCTCGTCGGGCCCCATCAGCCGGAACCGGTCGCGGTTGCGGGCGATGACGTCGCGCACGAACGTGCCCAGCACCCGGGTGGCCTCATGGGTGGTGGCGGCGGGCGCGTTGACCTCGACGGCGTAGTCGCGGAAATCCGGCAGGTCCAGGTCGTGCAGCAACAGCCCGCCGTTGGCGTGCGGGTTGGCGCTCATCCGGCGGTCCCCGCGCGGCGCGGCC
>PPEA01000065.1 GCA_002967005.1 Mycobacterium talmoniae | reverse complement strand
CGCCGGCCGACAGCAGGGCGTCGCAGAGCGCGTGCACGGCGACGTCGCCGTCGGAGTGGCCACCGCAGCCGTCGGCGTCGGGAAACAGCAGCCCCAGCAGCCAGCAGGGCCGCCCGGATTCGATCGGATGCACGTCGGTGCCCAGCCCGACGCGCGGCAGCGGGGTCACTCGCCCACCACCGCTTGGGCTAGCAGCAGGTCCAGCCGGTTGGTGATCTTGAAGGCCAGCGGGTCGCCGTCGACCACCTGCACCTGGCCGCCGACGTGCTCCACCATGGACGCGTCGTCGGTGAACTCGCCGTCGCCGCTGCGCTCGTAGGCCCGCAGCAGCAGTTCGGTGGCAAAGCCCTGCGGGGTCTGCACCGCCCGCAGACCGTCCCGCTCCGGCGTGCCCAACACCACCCCGTTGGCGTCGACGGCTTTGATGGTGTCGGGCACCGGCAACGCGGGCACCACCGCGGCGTGCCCGGCCCGCAGCGCCTCGACCACCCGGACGATCAAATCGGGGGGTGTCAGCGCGCGGGCGGCGTCGTGCACCAGCACAAAATCGGGCTGCTCGGCGTTGGATACCGCGGCCAGCGCCCGGCGGACCGAGTCCACCCGGGTGGCGCCGCCGGCCACGATGGTGGCCTCGCCGCCCAGGATCAGCTTGGCTTGGTCGGTGCGTTCGGCGGGTACCGCCACCACCACCCGGTCCACCACCCCGGACTGCAGCAGGCCGGCGACGGCGCGTTCCACCAGGGTGCGCCCGTCGAGATGGAAGAACGCCTTGGGAACACCGACCGCTAACCGTTCACCGGAGCCTGCAGCTGGAACGACGGCGATGGTGCCCGTCACCGAACCCTCCGGAGGTCAGGACGCGGCGGCCAGAACCTCGTCGAGAATGGTCTCCGCCTTGGCGTCGTCGGTGTTCTCCGCCAACGCCAGCTCGCCGACCAGGATCTGCCGGGCCTTGGCCAGCATCCGCTTCTCGCCGGCCGACAGGCCGCGCTCCTGGTCGCGGCGCCACAAGTCGCGCACGACCTCGGCGACCTTGTTGACATCACCCGAGGCGAGCTTCTCCAGGTTGGCCTTGTAGCGGCGCGACCAGTTGGTCGGCTCCTCGGTGTGGGGGGCGCGCAGCACCTGGAAGACCTTGTCCAGGCCCTCCTGCCCAACCACGTCGCGCACGCCGACATACTCGGCATTCTCGGCGGGAACTCGAACGGTGAGATCGCCCTGCGCCACCTTCAAAACGAGATAGTCTTTTTGTTCGCCTTTGATGGTCCGGGTTTCGATCGCCTCGATTAGTGCGGCACCGTGGTGTGGATAGACGACGGTGTCTCCGACCTTAAAAATCATCTGATTCGAGCCCCTTTCGCCACTCCATGCTAACACGGGCCACCAACACGCGTTGAACAACGGTGCAGGTCAGGGGCACCGCCGGTGAAGAATAGGGGTTGACACGGCGCTAAATCCGTGCAACACACCACACGTCGAGGATTCCGTCGAGGCCCGATCCGAGCGCGCTGCGCGGCGCTGGCAGGGGCTGGGCCGCCCTGCGCTACCGCCGGCCGGACCGTCCTACTACAGTGCATAGTCATCCACCGCAGCGTCGGTACCGAGCAGGAGGCATTGAGTGAACCGCATCGACACCCGCCTGCGTACCCGCGTGTCCGCGGCCACCGTCGGGCTGGCCCTCTGCGCCGCGCTCGGTGCGGGCACGCTGAGCGGCTGCGGCACCGGACAGATCTCGCAGACCGCGAACCAGGCGTCCGCGGTGAACGGCACCGGCGGGGTGCTCAAGCATGTGGCGCTGCGCAACGTGCGCATCCAGTCCGACCAGAGCGGCGACTTCGTCGAACCCGGCAAAACCGTCGACCTGGATTTCGTGGTCAGCAACCAGTCCCCGGACACCCGCGACGAACTGACCGGCATCCACACCGACATCGGCACGGTGACCGTCAACGGCAACAAGACGCTGCCGGCCGGCGGCATGCTGGTGGTCGGCACCCCGGCCGGCCAGGATGTGGCGCCGGCGAAGGCCATGCAGGAACTTCGCAACATCGAGGACGCCAGCGCCGCCGCGGCGACCGTGGCCTTGACCAAGCCGATCAGCAACGGCCTGACCTACAACGTCACCTTCGATTTCAAGGTGGCCGGCAGCATCACCCTGGCGGTGCCCATCTCCGCCGGGACGGCTCCGCAGCAGGTCATGTCCGGTAACGAGTAACGGGCTGTCACACCCGCCCGATACGGTCACCCCGTGACCAAGGCACGTTCGCAGTACCGCTGCTCGGAATGCCAGCACGTCACCACCAAATGGGTGGGTCGCTGCCCGGGCTGCGGCACCTGGGGCACCGTCGACGAGGTGGCCGTCCTGGGCGCGGCGTCCGGGGCAGGCCGGCGCGCGGTCATCCCGGC
>PPEA01000649.1 GCA_002967005.1 Mycobacterium talmoniae | reverse complement strand
CCCCGCCCCGGCCCGCGGTGACACCGGCCGCTACAAGGTGCTCTCCGGGTTGCGCCGCCCGGCCGCCGCGCCGGTGTACGGCGCCGGATACCAACAGGGTTATCCGCAGGCGAGCGGATACTCCGCACCGTTTTCGGGCTATGCCGCCCCGGCGGCTCCGGTCACGCCGGCCGCCCCACCTCAGGCCGTGCCCCAAACGCAGTGGGGGGTCTACCAATCCGTCGACCCCTTCGGCTCCCCGCTGACCCCCGCGGCGACCGCAGCACCCGTCCCGCCAAAGACTCGCCCAATCATCCCGATCGTGCTGGGGGCGGCGGCCATAGTCGTCGCGCTTATCGTGGTCGCGGGCGCGGTAGTGGTGGTCGCCAAGAAAGGGACCACCTCGACCGCCAGCGGGCCGATGACCACGGCCAGTGCTTTGACCTCGGTCCCCACCACCGCGACCACAACCAGCTACCCGACCTCGACTACCCGGCGAACCACGCGAACCAGCACGTCGACGACCAAAGCCACCCCGACCGGCACCGCTGCACTGCAAGGCAACCCGCTGTTCGCCAACTTCGGCGCGGGGCTGGCCCGTCAGGCGTGCAACAGTGTCGGCTGGCCCTTCAACAACGACGCCGCGAAGGTGTTCTTCGACAGCGTCACCCCCTGCCTGGATACGGTGTGGCGGTCGCTGGTCACCACCACAACGGGACTGACGTACCGCTCTCCACAGGTGCTCGTCCCCACCGGCACCGTCATCACCAGCCCGTGCGGTACCGAGGAGATCGGGCCACGCGTCGCCGCGTTCTACTGCCCTGGGAACCAGACGCTGTACATGCCGCCGTCCGGGCTTCAAGTGGATGAAAACGGAAACCAGCCGATCATCTACATCGCGGTATTCGCCCACGAATTTGGTCACCACATTCAGGAAGTCACGGGCATCTCATCCGCGGCGTGGCAGCAGATGCGGGCCGAGGGTGTCGAGTCCGCCGCCGGGCTTGAAATGTCGCGGCGATTGGAACTAGAAGCGCAATGCTTTTCGGGGATGTTCGTGGGTTCGATCGTCGACAGCGGTGGCATGTTCACCCAGGCTGACTACCAGACCGCTTACGAAGACCAGCTCCGCGGCGACCACACCGGCGGGCCACGGGACCACGGCACGGACGCGCACGCCCAGGGCTGGTGGCGCCAAGGCGGCGACACGGGCCAGATCGGCCAGTGCAACACCTGGCTGGCACCCCCGTCGGACGTCTCCTAACTACAGCGAGCAGACGCAAAAGCCCCCGAAAACCCCTGGTTTGTGGTGCTTTTGTGTCTCAGTGTCAGTGTGAGTGTGCCGGGTTGCGGTGTGTCTGCGTGACAGGTGCCGTGGCGCGGTGGTTGGTTCTGTCTTACCTGGTGTCTGGCTCATTTTGCGTCTGCCGCCCTCGGGGTTGGCGT
>PPEA01000648.1 GCA_002967005.1 Mycobacterium talmoniae | reverse complement strand
GTCGGCGTGCCCGCCGACCAGGATCGGGATCGGCTGCGTGGTCGCCGGCGTCATCTTGGTCTTCGGGATGTCGTAGAACTCGCCGTGGAACTCGAAATAGTCCCCGGTGGTCAAGCCCTGGATGATCTCGATGCACTCGTCCATCCGCTTGCCGCGCCGAGCGAACGGGACCCCCAGCAGCTCGTAATCCTCGGGCCACGGGCTGGTGCCCACCCCGAGCGCGAGCCGGTTGCCGATCAGCGCCGCCAACGAACCCGCCTGCTTGGCCACCAGCGCCGGCGGGCGGATCGGCAGCTTGAGCACAAACGGGGTGAACCGCAATGTGCTGGTCACCGCGCCCAGCGCCGCGGTCAGCACGAACGTCTCGATGAACGCCTTGCCGTCCAGGAACTCGCGGTTGCCGTCGGGGGTGTAGGGGTATTTCGAGTCCGACTCGAACGGGTAGGCGAGGCTGTCCGGGATGGTCATGCTGGTGTAGCCGGCCGCCTCGGCCGCCTGCGCCAGCGGCACATAAAACGAGGGGTCGGTCATGGCTTCGGCGTAGCTGAACCGCACGTCATCTCCTTGGCAGTCTGGGGGACCACCAAATACTAGAACGTGTTCTAATTTTGCGGGCGGGTTTGGTGGCGCCGCATCAGACCGTGGCGCGCGGCGGCAGCGCGATTTCGACGTCGGGCAGCGGGAACGGCGGGTAGCCGGCGATCCCGACCACCGCCAGCGTGCCCCACGGGGTCCGTTCGGTGATGCGGGCCGCGCCGCTGTGCTCGCCGATGCGGATGCTGACCTGCGAACCGGTCACCCGGGTGCCCGGCAGGTCCGCGAAAAGCGTGCCCTGCCAGTGGTATTGACCGTCGATCGGGTCGAAATGCCCGGCCAACCGGACCCGGGCGTCATGCTGCTGGCCGTCGTGGGTCAGCGTGGCCGGGCCGTCGTAGACCTCGTCGTCGGCGCCCACCGAGCCGGTGAGGTAGAACCGGGACAGCCCGCGGGTCGGCAGCCGCCGATGCACCCGGATCCGCGACCGGGCCTCGATGCGG
>PPEA01000647.1 GCA_002967005.1 Mycobacterium talmoniae | reverse complement strand
CCTACCGCGGTGCTCGCGCCGTTGGCGATGCTGGAGGTGGCCGGCCTGGTCCAGCGGCACGACGGCCGGTGGCGCATCGTGCGCGGTGCGTGACTCCAGCCACAGCCCGCGCTGATGACCGTCCGCCGCCGCGGCTCAAAGGCATGCTTGGACCGAACACGGGTGACGAATTACCGACCTTCAACGGATGGGCGCCGCCAGCACTGCGCAGCGAGGTCGAGACGTTCACCGAGAACGATGCCAACATCGTTCTGGACGGAGACGGAACCGGTGGCCACGGCTATCACCGAAGCGGGCTGGGCATCAAGCCCGACGAGTTTCCGCCGCGATGGGGTGAATCCGAAGTTGTGGATCTCACGAACGCGATATTCGACCGTCCGTCCGACGGAACGCCAGGTGTTCGTACCCAGGAGTTCAGTGTGTATGGGACATGGCGAGAAGTGCCGTCTGTGATTCGAGTGCGCTACGAGGAGAATACGGGGTGGCGCATCGCCACGGTATATCCATACGACGCGGTACGCTGGGGCCGTGAACGTAAGCGGTTGGGCCACTGAGCTACTGCAACGACATGCGGATGCGGTGGCTTCGGCGCGGATCGATGACGTCCACGCATTGGTTGCCGACGGCGAGGGCTGGCTGGCCGCTTATGACCTGTTCCGTGATGGAATGGATGATGGATGGTTGACGACCACCGATCTTTCCGAGGCGTTGGGTTTAGCCCGCGCAGGCGCATTTTCTAAGTTCAGTGCGGATGTGGAGCGGAAGGCTGCGCGCGCGCTGGCCAATCGTGGTCGCATAGCCCTGTAACAGCACGACAATTTGGGTCCGACGTCCATTCAGGTTGCGGAGCACTCGTCCCTAACCTCGCCCTGTGAGGCCGAAGCGCGGATGGCCACCGGCAGCGCTGCTGGTCATCATGGCGTACGCACCCCGCACCCGCGTACCTCGTATAGTCGGCCAGGGCAGCTGACCTAAGGCAGGAGGTACCGTGGCGGGTCGACCAGTGCACACCTTCGAAGTGCTGCGCACCGAGCAACTCGCACCGCATATGGTTCGGGTGGTGCTGGGCGGCGCCGGCTTCGCCACCTTCGTCCCCAGCGAGTTCACCGACTCCTACGTCAAGCTGGTATTCGTCGGCGACGACATCGACGTCGGCGCGCTGGCACACCCGTTGACCCTGGACAGCTTCGACGCGCTGCCCGACGACCAGCGCCCGGTCATCCGCACGTTGACGGTGCGCCGCGCCGACCCGGTGGCCGGCGAACTCAGCATCGACGTGGTGACGCACGGCGACCACGGCACCGCCGGAAAATGGGCGGCCACCGCCGAGCCGGGCCAGCCGGTCTACCTGATGGGGCCTAGCGGCGCCTACGCGCCCGACCCGGCCGCCGACTGGCACCTGCTCGCCGGTGACGAGAGCGCGTTACCGGCCATCGCCGTCGCGCTAGAAGCGTTGCCGGCCACCGCGATCGGCAAAGTGTTCGTCGAGGTCGCCGGTCCGGAGCACGAGATCGCGCTGCGGGTGCCCGACGGGGTGCAGCTCAACTGGATCTACCGCGGCGGGCGCGCCGACCTGGTCGGCAACGACCGGGCCGGGGACCACGCCCCGTTGATCGAGGCGGTCACCACCGCCCAGTGGCTGCCCGGCCAGGTTCAGGTCTTCATCCACGGGGAGGCGCAAGCGGTGATGCACAACCTGCGGCCCTATATCCGCAAGGATCGCGGCGTGGACGCCAAGTGGGCGTCGATCTCCGGCTATTGGCGGCGCGGCCGCACCGAGGAGACGTTCCGGCAGTGGAAGAAGGAACTGGCCGCCGCGGAAGCCTCGGCGGGCTGAGCCATGGCCTTCGGCGACTATCAGTTCGAGATCTACCTGCAGGGCCTGGGTGGGGTCACCCCGTCGCTGCCGATGGCCTACGCGGACCTGGAAGCTAAGGCGCAGGCCGCGATGCCGCCGTCGGTGTGGTCGTATGTCGCCGGGGGTGCCGGTGACGAACGCACCCAGCGGGCCAACGTCACCGCGTTTGAGCGCTGGGGGCTGATCCCGCGGATGTTCATCGGCGCCGCCGACCGTGACCTGTCGGTGGAGTTGTTCGGGATGCGGCTGCCGTCGCCGGTGTTCCTGGCGCCGATCGGGGTGATCGGCATCTGCGGCCAGGACGGCCACGGCGACCTGGCCACCGCCCGCGCCGCGGCGGCCACCGGGGTGCCGATGATGGTGTCGACGCTCACCGCCGATCCGTTGGAGGATGTCGCCGCCGAATTCGGTGACACCCCAGGGTTTTTCCAGCTGTACACCCCGAAAGACCGGGACCTGGCCGCCAGCTTGGTGCACCGCGCCGAGGTCGCCGGGTACCAGGCCATCGTCGTCACGCTGGACACCTGGGTGCCCGGTTGGCGTCCCCGTGACCTATCCACGTCGAACTTTCCGCAGCTGCGCGGGCACTGCCTGGCCAACTACACGTCTGACCCGGTGTTTCGCGCCGGCTTGACCCAACCGCCGGAGGAGAACCCGCAGGCGGCCGTGCTGGCCTGGGTGCAGACCTTCGGCAACCCGCTGACCTGGGACGATCTGCCGTGGCTGCGGTCGCTGACCGACCTGCCGCTGATCGTCAAGGGCATCTGTCACCCCGACGATGCGCGCCGCGCCAAGGACGGCGGGGTGGACGGCATCTACTGCTCCACCCACGGCGGCCGCCAGGCCAACGGCGGCCTGCCCCGCGCTGGACTGCCTGCCCGGCGTGGTGGAGGCCGCCGACGGGCTGCCGGTGCTGTTCGACTCCGGCGTGCGCAGCGGCGCCGACATCATCAAGGCCCTGGCCCTGGGGGCCACCGCGGTGGGGGTCGGCCGCCCGTACGCCTACGGTTTGGCGCTGGGCGGGGTCGACGGCGTCGTGCACGTGCTGCGCTCGCTGCTGGCCGAGGCCGACCTGATCATGGCCGTCGACGGGTACCCCAACATAAGCGACCTCGCCCCCGAGGCATTGCGGCGCATCGAGTAACACAACGCCGGTCGATCTGCGCAAACAACCGCCGGCTTGGCCCGCAGCACGCTCGCGCTTCGTAGTCGGCTCATCGACCTCAGACGGGAGAAAGGCTGGCGTGTAGGGCGCTGCGCGCAGGTGCGCGAATAGCTTGCACGGCTGCAGGCAGATCCGAGAAATCGAGTGGGACGATACGCGGGTTGGTGAGCTGGTAGCGCTCCCTTCGATGGATCACCGTCGCCGCGCCAGCGGCTTGAACGGCGGCTGGCCGGTGAGGGCAGCGTGGTCGAGTACGCCCTCACGGCCTGGGGTGCCGAGCTGCGCCAGCCGATCGAGAGCCTGATCCGCTGGTCCACCCCGCTGATGGTCCGCGGCCCCGACGGCGACTCCTTCCGTCCGGAGTGGCTCGCCCTCGACGCCACCGTGCGCACCGACCCCGCCTACATCCTCGGCCTCGCCGCCGGCGCCCTCACCCTCAGCGACGCCCGTGCCCTCGGACTCGTCGAGATCGACGGCGACGAGTCCGTCGTCCGCGCCGTCTTCGCCGCCTGACCGGGCCGCTCCAACGGGCGCGCGGTGGGAATGTTGATCCCGTCGCTCAGTGCTGGGTCACCCAGGTGCCATCCTCAGCGCATACAGGTTGATCACCCCCGCAGCGGGTGGGCTGACGAAGCCACACGCATCGAAGTAGAACGCTCGAAGCTCCTCACCGAAGTCGACGTGCAGCCACTCACATCCGGCGCTTTTGGCCCGCTGCGCCGCCAGTTTCACGACAGCAGTGCCGATACCGCGCCGCTGACAGTTGCCTCTGGTTTTGGTGTCGACGAGGAAGGCGTGGTCACCACCGTCCCAGGCCACATTGACGAATCCGATGAGCATGCCGTCGCGCGAGCGGTCACCCATCCCAATGAGTGCGGCCGAACTTGATCCCACCAACCCGCAACCGCCCGTCCGCCGTGCGACTCGGTGAGCGCCACCAGTTCAGCGTCGGTCACCGGCGCCCGCCAGCGGATATCCACATTCCGAAGATCCACGTTCACAGACTTCCATAGCCCTGGGGTCAGCCGAAGCCAAAATCCGTGGGATGGCTATCGGGACCAAAAAGCTTGACGGGACCCACTTAACGACGGAATTCCAGTCGAACACGCAGCGATTTGACAATATCTCGCGTCGCGATGAGTTTTGCCCTCCAGCGCAGTCTGATCTGCATGGGCAACCTCATCTATGGATTCAACGTGTCGGTGGACGGGTACATCGCCGATGCACAAGGCAACATCGACTGGTCCGATCCGAGCGAAGAACTGCACCAGTACTGGAACCGCCGTGGGCGGCGGCACCCCGTTCTTCCCGACACTGCCGTCATGGATCTCGCTGCGACTGTTGGAGAACCGCACCTTCCCGGGTGGCACGGTTCTGCTGCGCTACGAGGCGAAACACGACTGATCGGTTATCTCTGCGCTCCGGTGCAACTTCCTCTCACCCGCCGCCGCCCTCAACGAGGCCGCCTGCCGTTGGCTCAGCACACACTACTGCCCTGCGGCGTAGCCTCAGCGATGAAAACGCACAACGCCAGACCATGGCGCGTGTGAGAGCCTGCGTGGGTTGGGATCTGGAAGGTAGGCCACCGGGCGCAACGCCGCGGGGAGTCGCCTCCAGCGTCGGGCGTATTTGAGGATCGATTGGACGGTGCCCACAGACCAGCCGCGCTGTTCGAAGAACGCGACTCCGTCGGTCGGCTCAAACATCATGGGCGCTTTGTCCAGGCTGGGCATCTGTCGCATCATCCTGCGGACGATCGCGGGCGCGATGACATCGGTGATCCAGCCACCGATCTCCTTGCGGTGTAGGTCCTCTGCGAGGGCTCCGGCCTGCTGTTGGCTGAGATAGAGCAGAAGACCTTCAGTGATGACCACGGTGTTGCGGGCGCCGCTGGTCGCGTCTGCCAGGAATGCTGTGCGACTCGGTGCATCGGCAAGATCGACAGCGACTCGGGAAAGCTGACAGCGGGCTGTTTCACCGGTCAGCAACCGATTTTTCTCCTGGATGAGTTGGGGGAGATCCGCTTCGATCCAGTCGAGGCTGTTGGGCAGCTCAAGGCGATACGGGCGTGTGTCGAAGCCGGTTGCGAGGTTCAGGACACGGTCACAACCGTTTTTTACTGACTCCGCGACGAGGTCGTCTATCAGTTTGGTCCGGGTGATCCACCACCACCCGTTGCGCGCCAACCGCGGTGCGGTCGCGGCGATCGCGCGCCCGCGGTCGCCGGCAAGGCGATCAGCGAAAGGATCGTGAAACAGTGCATCGGGCCGTCTGGTTTCGGCAGCCCGGTAGGACGCCATCCAGCGGGCCGTATCAGACACGTTCCCGATCAACGGTTCTGACATGGTCGGATCCCCCTAAGGTCACTGAGCACGGCGTGGCATCGCGAGAGCGATAAATGCGGCGGCGAAGCACGCCGGGAGAGTCGACCCCGCCGGGAGTCGGTCACGCAGGTAGGCCCACACCGCGGCACCGAATGGAAGCCAGAAGGTCACGCCGACGGTGTTGAGCACCATCACCACGACCAGCTGGCCGTGGTGGGTTGCGGCCCAGCGCGCCACGCTGGCCGAACCCCAACGTTGGGCATCCACGATCGCCAGGCTGTCGTCGTCCACGCGACCCTCCTGACGGCCGTCCTTACCAATACCAGGAATCGTAGGGGTACCGCGCGCCAAGGGTAAGCACGCAGCCATAGATACAGCAATTGCCCGACGCGGTCGCCGCCTGGGCACATACAATTGCCGCGTGATCGGCAAATCGAGGCGGATCGTTTTAGGGCTGGCGTTCGTGGCCGCCGGACCGCTGATATCGCTGTCCACCGCACCGCTGGCCGCCGCACACGATCCGGAATGCGACACCATGATGCCGGTGGGCGATCAACTTGAGGCTTCCTTCGATCAGGTTGAACCGGAGGGAGTTACGCCGCCGGGCGTGGGGAATCAGATCATCGACGCCAAACGCCCGCTCGATGAGTTATCCAGCCAGCCGGCAGTAGATCTGCGGAACTGGTCGGACATCTTGGCCTCCAAACTCAACCACGACGGCCGCTACGCGCAGCAGGGACCCGACGAGCTGTGGTTGGCGGCCGATCTAGGTGCGGCACGCAGTCATTTGCTGGCGGCGCGCCGCTACTGCATATGGGGAGACCATTTCGGATGAGCTGAGAACGCTTATCCCCCGCCGTATTCCGGGCGCAGCGATCCGGCCAGCGCGGACAACGGGACCTCGATGGTGACGGTTCCGCCGTCCATCGACCACACCAAGGGGTCACCGGGACGCGATGTGTGCGGCGCTGAGTTTTCCCGCTGCATCGGCACATCGGGCATATACAAGATCAGGTTGTCCGGCGTCAGCGCGAAGGCGTGGTAGCTGCCGGTGTAGCCGGGCCCGTCCGGGCCGGGCTGCCAGTGCTCCACCGTGAACGGGTAGGTGCCCGGCGCGTGCGGCGGCGCAGCAGCGTCCAGCGCGGCCGGTAGGATCGGTGCGGCGGCCGGGGGGATCGCGGTCATCGGATCCACCCCCGGTTTGAACAGGTCGGCCAGGGCGAGCCGGCGCCCCTGGCCCATGTCGAACACGAACGATCGGTAGGCGTTGTTGGGCTGGATGCCGAACGGCTCGAAGTCCTCGTGCACGATCAGCGACTGCACCGCGCCCGGACCGGAGAACAGCTGGTAGTCGGCGGTGGCGCTGCTGTCGCGCGGCGTCTCGGCGCCGCTGTGGCGCCAGCCGTCCATCAACATGTGGTAGAAGTTGCGCACCACCGGCCCGGAGGTGGGGTTGTCCAGCATCGACTCGGGCAGGTCGAAGGAGATGAACCGCTCCGCCTTGCGCTGCGAGACGACCAGGGTCGTGCAACGCGCCCCGTCCCAATTGGCGCCCAGCTCGGCGCAGAACTGCTCGGCGGCGGCGTTGGCGACCGGCGCGGTCGCCACCAGCGTGCTGACCAAGCCCAAGGCCGCCGCCAGCGCGCTGGCCCTCATAGTTTGTCCCCGGGTACGACTTTGCTGACCAGCCATCGGCCGTCCACTTTCTCCACGGTGACCTCCATGCCGACCACCTCGGTGGGCGTCTCGGCCGGTGACCCGGGTGGCGCGGGCGACCCGAGTGGCCCCGGCGGCGCCCCGGGCGGCTGGGCCGGTGGCCCAGGCGGCGCCTCGGGCACGGCCGCGCTGGTGAACGATTCCTTGACGAACAACAGCACCTGCACCCTGTTGCTTGTCGCGGACTCGATCGCCGAGCGCACGACGGTGCCGCGCGTGGTCACCTTGTTCTCGATCAACATTGCGCGCAGCTGCGAGATACTTCGGACGTAGCGGTCCTTGAACTCACCGGTGGTCCCCTCGGTGATGGCACTGATCGCCTGGTCGATGGTGTTGGGGTCGGCGTTGGTGAAGTTGGTGGCAAACTGCTGCGCGGCATCGAGTGCTTGATACGCGGCGGCCTGTTTGCGATGTTGCTGAAACAGCAGCCAGCCTTCGTAGCCCGCCCCGGCCAGTGCCGCCACGAACACCACGACGACAGTCCCGCGGGTCGCTGCCCTGATCCACCGGCGTGACCCCGGTGCGCCACGCCGCGGTAGGGCCCGCCGCCACCACCGTGTCTTGTGGCTCGCGGTTTCCGGGTCGGTCGGGTCCTCATCGGTGTCGATGTCGACGACGGACACCTCGGTCACACCGACCGCGTTGTCCGAGACTTCCTCGACCACATCGTCGTTGTCGGCCGGCGCGGTATCGCTCGCAGTTTTCATACTCACCACTGTGCCCCTAGATGATTTCGACCTTGCCAGCCAGCCAATGATTGTCGACCAGCTCCTTGGTCATCTGCACCCGGTTGCGGTCGATCCGGGGCGCGGACAGCACCGCGTTCTCGACCGACTGGTCGACGAACAGCAGGACCTCCACCCGGGTCTTGGTCGCGGATTTAATCGCCGCATCGAGGACCACTCCCTTGCCCGTCGCCTTGTTGTCGATCAGGATCTGCCGCAACTGTGCGGCCCCGGCGCTGTACTCATCCCTGAACTGCCCGGTCGCACCGGCGACCGCCTCCGAGTAGTTCTTGTCGATGTCTTTGGCGTCGAGAGTCGTCAAGGTCACCGCGTACTTCTTCGCTGCCTCCAGCGCCGCGCGGCCGGCGGCGGCGGTCTGATCGACTTGGATCAGCCGCCATCCCAAAAACGCCGACAACCCCAGCGCCGCAACCAGAACCACACCGACCAGCACGGCGACCACCCGACGCCGCACCCGCCGGTCGCCAGCGGGCGCGCCGGCCCCGGCGGCGTCCTGGGTGATCGGGGCGTCCGCGTCGCCCGTGGGGACACCCGCCACGTCGATCTCGGGTTCGACGGCAACGGTCTCCTCATCCGATTCGCACTGCACGGCCGTCGTTTTGGCCGAAGTAGGTTGCACGGTATCCGGATCGTCGGGGTCGGCGAGCCGGTCAAAGACGTCTTTGGTCGGGGTTTGCTTGGACACAGGACTCTCCAGGTTCGCTTTAGTTCGGTACCCAGGCCGGCAGTTGGGGGCCCCCATAGGGGAGCGGCAGCGTGTACGGCGGATACACCGGCGCGGGATCGGTCACCGCGTTCGGGTCGAATCCCGGTGGCGGGCCGGCGGTGTCGTCACCGGGCGGCCGGGGTGCGTTGCGCGCCCCGCGGATCAGCACCGACGGGTCGGGATTGTTGCAGTAGGTGTACCGGTACGGCTCCGGGGAATCCGCCTGGGTAGGTGGCCGGCGGGTCACATTGCTGTAATCGCAGCGGTACTTCGGGTAGAGGTCCCCGATCCCCCACAGCGCGTTCTCCCGGAAGATGGTGGAGAAGTGGTCGAGGAACGACTCATGGTCGGGGCGCCACAGGTTCTGCAGCGCCGGTATCCGCATATACAGCAGCTGCGAGACCGTCGTCAGGTTCCCCAGCAGGGCAACGATATTCTCCCGGTTGTCGTTGAGCAGGTTGTCGACAGCGCCCAGCTGACCGCTGCCGTTGTCGACGAGGGTGCGGAACCCACCGTCCATCTTGTTCACCCCACCCAAGACGTTTTGCAGGTCGACCGCGGTGCGCCC
This sequence comes from Mycobacterium talmoniae, assembly GCA_002967005.1. Classification (GTDB taxonomy): domain Bacteria; phylum Actinomycetota; class Actinomycetes; order Mycobacteriales; family Mycobacteriaceae; genus Mycobacterium; species Mycobacterium talmoniae. Next base: position 5,128 of record PPEA01000647.1, on the reverse strand, counting down.
CAGACCCGAGTTGACCTCGGCGAAAGTGGTGAACACCACCTGAGTGGTCCGCAGCAGGCTGACGGTCTGCGGCAGCACACCGTCGAGTGTGGACGACAAAAAGATCGCGCCGTCAAGAAGCCCCGCCAGCTTCTGCGGACCTTCACGTCCGACCCGGAGCTCGCGCAGCAGAGCGGTCACCTTCTCGGTGTCCAATTGAGCCAGCGCGCCGCGGCTGTCGTCGATGATCTTCCCCAACGACACCGGGATGCTGGCTTGTTTTCCGCCGATCACCGACCCGTTGGTCAAATACGGCCCACCACCGTGCTCCGGCCGGAAGTCCATATATTGCTCACCGGCCGCCGACAGGCCCGATACCCGCACCGGGGTATCCCGCGGGATCCGCACGTCGGCGTTGATGGTGGCTACCGCCTCCACTCCGCCGTGGTCGTCTGGGCTGAGGTTGATCGCGGTGATGCGGCCGATCGGTATGCCGCGCAGGGTCACGTCCTGGTTGACCAGCAGCCCGCCCGACTCCGGCAGCAGCACCCGCACCGCGATCGTCCTGCGCAGCGGGTTGATCCGCAGGTCGGTGATCGCGACGTAGGCGGCCACCATCACCAGGGCGATCGCCAGTCCGATGCAGGACACCAGGATGCGGCGCTGGGCCACCGCCTTGATCACGTCGACGATCAGCCGGGCCGCCCGCTCCACCGGGTTGATGGCGGCGGTCATCGCTGCTCCCCGTAGATCTTGGCCAGCAACAGGTTCCATTCGTAGCGAAGGCTCTCGACCAGCTGATGCCAGTCGGTTCCATCCGACGGGTGGAATCCTGGATCGCCGGGGTAGTTGATATCGGGCCACGCGGCCAGCGCGAGTTGATCGAGGGTGACCTCGACATGCACCGAGGTCGCGTCGAACGCCTTCAGCAAGACCCCGAGCAGCCGGTTGAGCGAGTACAGCGACAGGTTGGGGTCGACGGCGATGTCGTTGAACGTCTCGGCCAAGTGGTTGAGATCGGCGACGGTGCTGCGGGTGTCGGTGCCCTGTATGGACGGGAACCGGGACAACTGCCGGGTGATCCGGGCGGTCGAATCGGCAAGATTCGCGATCCGGTCGGTGTTGTCGGCGATGACGGCCAGTGCCGGCGCACCGGCTTCGAGGGATTGGCTGAGGGTGTTCGAGCGTGCCGCCATGGAAGCCGAGAGTTCGGAGGTGCGCCGCAACGCGCTATCCAGCTGATCCGACCGCGCGTTCATCTTCGACAGCAACGTTGTGCTCTGGTCCAGCAGCAGACCGACCTTTTCGCCGCGGCCGCCCATCGCCTGGCCGGCGCCGTTGATCGAATTGACCAGGTAGCGAATCGTGCCACCGTTGACCAGCATCGCCATCGAGTTGAGCACATCTTCCACGGTCGGCGCGGCGGCGGTGGATTTCAGCGGGATGGTGTCGCCGTTGCGCAGCAGCGGCGCTTTCGCGTCCGCACTGGGTTTGATCGACACGAAAACGTCACCGATCAGGGTGGCCGACCGCAGTTCGGCGGTGCTGCCGACCCGCAGCGGGACATCGGAGCGGATCCGCATGTCGACCTGCGCCGTGAAATCGTGCGCCCGGATGGCGTCAACTTCGCCGATATCGGCACCCAGCAGCTTCACGTGCGCCTGGGCCGGCAGATTCAGCGCATCGGAGAAAATGGCGGTCAGCGCGTATGTTTTGCCGCTGGCTCCGGGGGACGGCATCGGCATGGAGTCCAGGCCGACGGCACAACCGGCCAACAGCACGGCCAAGCCCGCGGCCACGACAGCGCGCGCACCGCGGCGGACAGCATCGGAATACCCCGCTCATGGCGTACCAGTTATCCCGTCGTCCATCAGGTTCAGGATGGTGCCCAGCCCGAAATCGGGCGCGTAATCGCGCAGGGTTCCGGTGGCGCACCCCAGCTGTTTGAGACCCATCAGGTTGCAGATTTCCTTGGTGAACATGCTGTTCATCACGATCTTGTTGAGCAGCAGGTGCCCGCGGAAGCTGCCACCGACGGGGTCGATCATGTTGTAGAGGTTGTCGACCGTCATCGGCGCCACATCAAGGAACTCCGCCAGCTCGCGCTGGTTGTCGGTGAGCGTCGTCGCGATGGCTTGGGTGTTGGCGAGCGTGCCCTGCAGACCCTCGCGGTGACCCTCCAGCAGCCGGGCCGCCTCGGCGAGTAGCTGATTGGCCTTCGCGCCGGTGCTGCCCGAGCCCAGGTCCTCGGCGGCCAGGACGTCGCTGAGTTGCCGTAGGTTAGAGCCGAATTCGCGAATAGTGGCGTCGTTGTCGGCGGCGGCCTGGGTCAGTTCGGAGACGCTGTTGATGATCGCCTGGATGTTTTTTTTGCTGCGGGCGCCCTTGTCGGAACCCACCCGCAGCGCCTGGGACAGCTTGTCCAGGGTGGCCCGGATGTCGGGACCGTTGGCGGAGGTGATGTCCGAGGCCAGGTTGATCAGGTTCCCCAACGGCCCGTGTCCCTGATCGTCGCCGTGCAGCGCCTTGCCCAGTTTGTCGACCATCTGCAGGGTTTTGTCGAATTCGACCGGTGTGTGGGTGCGCACCCCCGGCGGGCCCAGCACCGCACCGTTCTTCAGCGTCTCCCCGCCGCGGTAGGGCGGGGTGAGCTCGACCACCCGGTCGGTGAGGATCGAGTTGGACACCGTCACGGCCTGCACGTCCGCCGGGATGTCGATGCCGTGGTCGACGGTGAGTGTCACCTCCACATAACTGTCTTTGGGAACGATGCGGGTCACCTTGCCGACCCCCATGCCCAGCACCGAGACGGCGTTGCCCTCGTAGAGCCCGACGGTGTCCTCGAACTGGGCGGTGATCGTCATCGGCCGGTGCACCAGCCGCGGCACGACCACGGCCGCCGCGGCAACAACAACGACGACGGCCGCGGCGATCACGGCGCCGATCACCTTGACCTGGCGGCTCATTCGCAGTCCTTGAAGTACTCGACGAGGTTGAACTGAACGGCGCGGCTGCTGATCGCGCACATCCACGAGTCGATCAACAGGCCCATCGGGGCGTTGACATCGAGGGCATTGCCGCTGCCGGTGGCGTTGGCGAGGTTGCGGACGGCGATGGGCGACGACTGCAGGATGTTGCGCAGCAACGCGTCGTGGTCGTTGATCATTGTGGTGAACTCTTGCGCGTTGGCGAGCAGCTGATCCAGGGCGGGTTCGTCGGCCATGATCGTCTTGGCCCGCTGCACCAACGTGGTGGCGCTGGCGAACAGCCGCTGCACGGCCGCGCGCCGGGTCGCGATCTCGCGCAGCAGGTCGCGCCCCTGCACGATCAGCACCCCCAGATCGGCCCGCTGGCCGGCCAGCATGGTGGTCAACGTGTCCGCGTTTTTCAGCAGCGCGCCGATTTGGTCGCGCCGATCCCCGATGATGGTGGCCAGCGATTGCAGGTTCTGCAACGCCGGCGGCAGCGCCTCGGGCAGTCCTTGCAGGCTGGCGTCGAGCACTTTCACCGAGTCCACGACGCGGTCGGCATCCAGCGGCCCGAAGGTCTTCGTGGCCCCGGCGAGGGTCTTTTCCAGATCGTAGGGAACCTGGGTCCGTAGGTCACCATTCGGCCAGCGCAGCGGGATGGTGTGATGGTCGAGCTTCCCACCGCCGGCCGGGGTTAGTTCGAGGTAGCGGGATCCCAGGATCGTGGTCAGTTTGATGCCGGCCTGGGTGTCCGCACCCACGTGCACATCGTTGCGGACATTGAACTTGACGACCACGTGGTCGCCGGCGAGTTCCACCCCGTCGACGGTGCCGACCTGAATGCCGGCGATGGTGACCCCGTCACCCTTTTTGATCTGCGCGGCCTGAAGGAACTCGCCGCGGTAGGAGGTCTTGCCGATATTGAGGCCGCCGTAGGCGACCACGCCCATCAGCAGGACGCCGAGGACCACCAGCGCGATCGCCCCCAGCCAGGTCTTGTTGTAGGTGTCGAGGGGGCGGATGAACCTTCTCAACCCGGCGAACCGATTAGTCATGGCGCTCACCTGCACACCGGGGAGTGCCAGACTTCGTGGCCGTTACCGCGGGTGGCGGCGGCGACGATGCCCCGGAACCAGTAGTACAGGTCGTGCCACAAGCCGAAGTCGACATCACAGGCGTATCCGTTGATGTAACTTCCGTCCTGCATAGTTCGGGCAATCGCCTTCATCAGGCCCGGGACGTTCGCCGTCAGATAGGCCAGCCGCGCTCGGCCGTCGTGCAGCCCGTAATCAAGCACACCGGGTTGCCGGCTGACCAACTGCTGCGCGTCGGGAGTGATGTTGTTGACGATCGCGGCCAGCCGAGAAACTGTCGAGTTGATCGACCCCACGGAGTCGACCAGTTCCTCGCGGCGGCCCGCCAGGTCGGCCATCACACCCCGGGTTTGCTGAATCATCGTCTGCAAATTGGTGTTCTGCGACGCCAAGCTGGCCATCAGCGCGTCCAGGTTGCCGATCAAATCGCCGAGCACCTCATCGGGGCCGGCGAACGTTTCCGCCAGCGCCGACGCCTGGGTGGTCACCGCCAGAATCGAGGTCGTATCCCCGCCGAACGCCCGGGTGATCGCGTTGGTCAGGTTGTCCACCTGTTCGGGTTCCAATTGTTCCAACAGCGGCTCGAACCCGTTGAGCGCGTGGGAGATGTCGAACGACGGGTTGGTGCGTTCTTTCGGTATCTGGCTGTGGTTTGGCAGCGGCTGGCGATTGCCTCCGGCACCTTGGGCCAGCCCGAGGTAGCGTTGCCCGATGATGTTCTGGTAGGTGACCGACGCGATGGTGTTGGTGTACAGGGTCTGCGCCCGCTGTACCCGGAACGTGACCTTGGCCAGCGCATCGACCAGTTCGATCTTGTCCACCCGGCCGACCCGCACCCCGGCAACCCGGACGTCATCGCCGTCCGCCAGCCCGGATACATCGGTGAAGATCGCCGAATAGGTGTTCGTCGGGCCCGCCACTCCGCGCACCAAGGTGCCGAACACCATCCAGGTGACGACGAGCGCGAACACCGTAAAGATGACCGAACCGATCAACGGTTGCGGTATCGGCTCACGGGGCACCTCCCGGTGTGATCTGAACCAGCGACCCGCGCGCACCGGGCCCAGCAGCAGCACGGTGGCCGTG
>PPEA01000646.1 GCA_002967005.1 Mycobacterium talmoniae | reverse complement strand
TCGACGGCGAACTGGAGCGCGACGGCGACTTTCTGACCAGCGGCGGCGGCGCGAAGTGCTCGGCCACGGCGCGAGCATGCCGGCCAGGTCGGCCGGGGGCTCGGGGTCGATGCCCAGCTGGCCGACGGTCAGCATCCAGGAGCCGTGCTCATAGGCCAGCAGGCCACCGATCGGCAAGCCTCGCCCGGGGCGGACCAGCACCATCTTCTCGTCGATCATGCCGTCCGGGATACGCAGCAGCTGGGAGAAATACGTGCCCGGGGCCGCGGTGCGCTGTTCGGCGGGACGGCCATAGCCCAGGTCGTCGAGGAAGGCCGGGGTGCGCGCGGCGCGCCCCATCGCATCGACCACCAGGTCGGCGTGCAGCGCGGATTCTGCACCGGTGGCGCGGTTGACCACCCGCACCCCGGTCAGCCGGTCGGCGGTCGCGGCGATCGGCGCGACCACGTCGTGGCAGTCGAGGAACCGGATCCCGCCTAGGGCGCGACCCGGCGTCGCAGGTGGAACTCCAAAAACGGCCGGCTCGCCAGGTGGACGACCAGGGCCGCCGGGTCGGCGACCCGCTGGGTGCGGTTCAGCCCGTACCGGCCCAGGCGCACGTAGATGCGCGACAGGTCGCCATCGTCGATGACCTGGGCGCCGTCGGCGACCAGCTCATCGAGAAACCCCGGAAACAGCTCCTCGAGGACCTGCCAGCCGCGACTCAGCATGCTGTGCAGGTGGCGGCCCTGCGGGATCCCGCGCCGGTGCATCGGACCGGTGGGCAACGTGTCCCGCTCGACCAGGGTGACCCGCGGGTAGGACTCCGACAGCGCACGGGCGGCCAGCAGCCCGGCCATGCCCGCGCCGAGGACGACAGCGTGTTGGTGTGACTCGGTCATCGTGCCGACCCTACCCCAAAAAATAAGAAAAATAAGGGGTTAGTAAAGAATCTTTAAGGTCGTGTCGGGCCGGCGGGTTCGGAGCGGCGGCCCCGACGGCCCATACTGGACCGGACATGAAACAGCAGCTGGTGTTTGAGGCGCCGCGGCGGGCATTGCCGCCGCGGCATTTGGCCGATCTGGACGCGACCGGTCGCGCGGCCGCGGTGTCCGAGCTGGGCTTGCCGGCGTTTCGCGCCAAGCAGCTTGCCCACCAGTACTACGGCCGGCTGATCGCCGACCCGCAGCAGATGACCGACCTGCCGGCCGCGGTGCGCGCCTCGGTCGCCGACGCGTTGTTCCCGACGCTGCTGACCGCGACCCGCGAGATCGAATGCGACGCCGGGCAGACCCGCAAGATGGTGTGGCGCGCCGTCGATGGCACCAGCTTCGAGTCGGTGGTGATGCGCTATCCGCGGCGTAACACGGTGTGCATCTCCTCGCAGGCCGGCTGCGGGATGGCCTGCCCGTTCTGTGCCACCGGGCAGGGCGGCTTGACCCGCAACCTGTCGACCGCCGAGATCGTCGAGCAGGTGCGCGCGGCGGCGGTCGAATTGCGCGACCGCGACCATGGCCGGCTGTCCAACATCGTGTTCATGGGGATGGGGGAGCCGTTAGCCAACTACAACCGGGTGCTGGCCGCGGTGCGCCGGATCACCGAACCGACCGGCTTCGGCATCTCCGCGCGGGCGGTGACGGTGTCGACGGTCGGGTTGGCCCCGGCGATCCGCAAGTTGGCCGACGAGCGTCTCGGGGTGACGTTGGCGCTGTCGCTGCACGCCCCCGACGACGAGCTGCGCGACACCTTGGTGCCGGTGAACAACCGATGGAAGATCGCCGAGGCGCTGGACGCCGCCCGCTACTACGCCGAGGCGACCGGTCGCCGGGTGTCGGTGGAATACGCGCTGATCCGCGACGTCAACGATCAGCCTGGCGGGCCGATCTCCTGGGCAAGCGGCTGCACGGCGCGCTCGGGCCGCTGGTGCACGTCAACCTGATCCCGCTCAACCCGACACCGGGCAGCGACTGGGACGCCAGCCCCAAGCCGGTGGAGCGGGAGTTCGTGCGCCGAGTCCGCGCCCACGGGGTGTCCTGCACGGTGCGCGATACCCGCGGCCGCGAGATCGCCGCCGCCTGCGGCCAGCTGGCCGCCGAGGAAGGTTAGCGCCTGTTGCCGGCGCAGGCGGCATCGAGTCTGCGGCTACGGCGTCGAGTCTGCGGCCAGGACGGCTTTTCGCCCCGGATGTGGGCGTGTGCGCAGGCTCGATGCCGTCAACGCAGGCTCGATGCCCTCAACGCAGATTCGATGCCCTGGGCGCAGGTTCGCGCCCGAGCTAGCGGATCCAGCCGCGGCGTCGACCCCACACGTCGCGCACCACGACAAACAGGGACAACGCCGCGAACCCGATCAGGAACCAGTCCTCGATGTGGCCGACGTGGTTGCCGCGCAGCATCAGCAGCAGGAATCCGACGATGCCCAAGCCGACGAAGTGCCAGGTGCGGTGGTTGATCTTGCTCCAGCCCCAGTCCGCGGACGGTACGTCGGCCGTGTCAACCCCGGTGTGGCGCTCCACTTCGGTACTGACCACGTCTGCTCCTATTTGGCTTGCACTGGCAACGTTGCCGACATTCTGGCACACCCGTCGGCCACCACCGAGGGGCCCTCGGCCCGTTATCCCGCTAGGCCCACCGCGGATAGCACGGTGGCGGTGGTTTCCAGCAGTGCCACCGGCGTCTCCGGGAACAGCGACGGGAAGGAGTTCAGTGCCGACGCGCTGTTCTCCAGGATCTGCGCGGCGTTGAGCTTTTCGAACTGGATCTCTTGCTCGGCGACGGACTCCTCCAGTGCGGCGGTCGCCTCCGCGGTGGTCGTGTCGTTGCTGGTGTCCGGCCCCGGCGGCGGTGTCGGGTCGGCCGCCGCAGTCGGGTTTGATACCGCCATGGCCAAGAACAAACCTGCGGCCACGCTCGCGGTCAGGGTGGCGGAGTTCTTGGTCAAAGTCATTGGTTCTCCTCATCTGAGACTCATCCGGGACGATTTATTTGCATCTGCGGTGAATTGCCTGTGTCGCGGAGGTCGAGTTAAGGCCAGTTGCGACAGTGGCTCAAGCGACCGCAGTGGTGCTTGATGGAACTGATACGAGCGTGAAGCCGTTTAGTGACAGCGGGTTTGGCCGCTCGCCGTGCCGCGCTGGGATTACCGTGGACTCTGATGGCCACCGACCAGCGGATCTCGGACTTCGCCGTCGCGCCGCCGCACAGCGCGCCCGGTGTGACGTCGATGGTGGGTTACCGCGCCCTTGAGGTGCCCGAGCCCGCTGTGCATCGGGGCATGCCGTCGTCGACGTTGACGTTCATCGTCAGCCTCGAGACGGGGTGGAGGCCGCGGACACCGCCGACGCCCTGCCGGCCGCCCGGCCGCATCCGATCATCCTGGGTGGGCTGCACGTGCAGGCCAGCCATGTGCGGCAGCGTCGCGGCCAAGCCGGC
>PPEA01000645.1 GCA_002967005.1 Mycobacterium talmoniae | reverse complement strand
CGTTTCGCGCGCTGGCCGCGCTGCGCGACCGGGTGCCGCTGATCGCGGTCGTGTCCGGGCGCTGTTTTGCCGGCAACGCCGCGCTGGCCGGGGTGTGCGACGTGATCATCGCGACCCCGGACACCAATATCGGGATGGGCGGGCCGGCGATGATCGAGGGCGGCGGGCTGGGCGTCTACCGACCCGAAGACATCGGCCCGATCGCCGTGCAGCGCCGCAACGGGGTGGTCGGGATCGTCGCCCGCGACGAGGCGCATGCGGTGACGTTGGCCCAGCGGTATCTGTCGTATTTCCAGGGCCGCGTCACCGACTGGGCGGCCCCGGACCCGCGGCTGGCCCAACACGTGGTGCCGCAAAACCGGTTGCGGGCCTACGACGTGCACCGGGCCATCGAATCGGTGGTCGACGTCGGCTCGGTGTTGGCGTTGCGCCCCGACTTCGGGGTCGGGATCGTCACCGCGCTGGTCCGCGTCGAGGGGGTCGGCTACGGGCTGGTGGCCAATAACAGCTACCACCTCGGCGGGGCCATCGACGCCGAGGCCGCCGACAAATTGGCCGACTTTCTGGAGCTGTGCGAGTCGTTTCGGCTGCCGGTGATTTCGCTGTGCGACACCCCCGGCTTCATGGTCGGACCGGACGCCGAGAAGGAGGCCGCGGTCCGGCGCTTCGGCCGACTGTTCGTCGTCAGCGCCCGGCTGACCGTGCCGTTCGGGATGATCGTGCTACGCAAGGGCTATGGGCTGGGCGCGATGGCGATGGCCGGCGGCTCCTTTCACGCCCCGCAGTTCACCGTCGCCTGGCCCACCGGCGAGATCGGCGGGATGGGGCTGGAAGGCGCGGTGCGGCTGGGCTTTAGCAAGGAGCTGGCCGCCGCCGCGGACCCGGTCGAGCGCCAGCAGCTGTTCGAGAAGCTGGTCGAGGCGGCCTACCAGCGCGGCAAGGCGCTGCATGCGGCGACCACATTCGAACTCGACGATGTGATCGACCCCGCGGACTCGCGGGCCTGGATCGGTCGGTTGGCGCCGTAACTGATTTGGGCAGCCTGATCGCATCATCAGCCTCATGCGGCACTGAATGCGGGGATGTGGACTCGCTGGAAATGGATAGCGCCGGTGATAGCGGCCGCGGCGGGCGTGGGGCACGGGCACCGGGGCTCGGGTGCCGCGGCCCCGTTTGTACCGAATCTGAACTCGGATTCAGATATCCTGGCGGGGTGGATGCGACTTCCGCGGCGCTGACCCGACAACCGCCGGCGACGGTGCGCGGGGCCCGCACCCGGGCCGCGCTGATCGCCGCCGCGCGCAAAGTGTTCGAGCGGGACGGCTACGTCGACGCCAAGCTGACCGACATCACCAGGGCGGCCCGGTGTGCGACCGGGTCGTTCTACACCTACTTCGCCAATAAAGAAGAGATATTCGCCGCCGTCCTCGAGCAGGCTCAGCAGGACATGATGCACCCGGGCATGGGCCGAGTCAGCGACGCCGATGACCCGTATGCGGTGCTCGAGGCTAGCAACCGCGCCTACTTGGAGGCATATAGGCGCAACGCCAAGCTGATGGGGCTGCTGGAACAGGTCGCCCAGGTCGACCCCGAGTTTCGCAAGTTCCGGACCCGTCGCGCCGATGCCTTCATCGAGCGCAACGCGGCCGGCATTGCCGATTTGCAGGACCGGGGGATCGCCGACCGCCACATCGATCCGTTGCTGGCCTCGCGGGCGCTGTCCGGGATGGTCAGCCGGTTTGCCTACAGCGTTTTCGTGGTCGAGGAGGTGGACGAGGTCGACTTCGACGAGCTGGTCGCCACCGTGACCCGACTGTGGGCCAACGCGCTGCGGTTCCCCCGCTGACCCGGCGAGCAGACGCAAAGGCACCCTCTTCCGGCCCGAAATAGGGGCTTTTGCGTCTGCTCGCGGTGTAGTTGAACTTGAGGTCGGATTCAACTAGGGTTACGGCAACTGGCGAGCAGACGCAGAATCGCATTCGGCGGCGCCGATCTGTGCGATTCTGTGCCTGCTCGCGGAGATCGGAGCCGAGGATTTCCCTGTGAAGGTTGCCCAGAAAGTCGCCATCGTCACCGGCGGTGGCGGTGGAATCGGCGGCGCGCTGGCCGCCAAACTTGCGCGCGAGGGCGCGCGGGTCGTCGTCGCCGACCTGGACGCGGAT
>PPEA01000644.1 GCA_002967005.1 Mycobacterium talmoniae | reverse complement strand
CCGCCGGGCCGCAGCACCCGCATGCCCAGCCGCGCCAGCAGCCAATGCCCCTGCACCGTGTCGTCGTCCCGGTTGGCGAACGGCACCCCGTCGCCGGGCATCAGACTGCCTGCCGCACCGTGGGCATCAGGCCGCCGATTTCGCGGTGTTGGTGCACGGTCAGGTACCGCAATCCCTCGGGCCCGGCGTCCAGTTGGCGCCGCGACAGCCGCGGCAGCCACAGCAGCGCCCCGGGCCGCAGCTCGATGACCCCCTGCTCGGTGGTGAGCTGACCGCTGCCGGACAGCACGTGGATCAGCACGTCGACGTCGGCGCCGGTGTGTTCCCCGATCCCGCCGTTGGGGGGCAGCGCGATGAGGTTCGAGTCCAGATCCCGATCCCGGATGCCCAGCTTCCACGCCGCGCCGGTGACGTCGGGTTCGGCGATCTCGGCGGTGTTGACCAGCAGCCGCGGCAGCGGGGTGGCGGTGAGCTTGCTGATCCGGATCCGCCAGACCGGGCCGCGCTCCAGGTACTCCCAGCCGTAGCTGCCGGGGTGATCGGTCTCGAACTCGTCCCGCAAATGCTTGGGGTCGTGGTTGTTGACCAGCACGAACGACTCGCCGACGCCGAGTTTGGCGTAGGTGGCGAAGATCGTCGGGTGCTTGTCCGGCTTGCGCAGCTCCCGGACGTCGAGTTCGGTGTCGCTCATCGGGACCTTCCTAGTTTTTACAATTTCGATTGTGTAAACTCTAGCGCATGACGTACGTGATCGGGAAGCCATGTGTGGATGTGATGGATCGGGCGTGCGTGGAGGAGTGTCCGGTGGACTGCATCTATGAGGGCGGCCGCGCCCTGTATATCCACCCCGACGAATGCGTGGATTGCGGTGCGTGCGAACCGGTCTGCCCGGTCGAAGCGATCTACTACGAGGACGATCTGCCCGAGGAGCTGCAGCCCTACCTGGACGACAACGCGGCCTTTTTCGCCGAACCGCTGCCCGGTCGCGACGAACCGCTCGGGTCGCCGGGCGGGGCCGCTAAGATCGGTCCGCTGGGGGTGGACACTCCGCTGGTCGCTAACCTGCCTCATCAAGGCGATGCATAAGGAGAGTGAACGACAGCCTCATGTCATCCGGCGAATCCGGCGGCCGTCGCCTCGACGTGCTGCAGGTGTTGAAGGCGGCGAATGCTCCGATGAGCATCGCCCAGATCGCCGATGAACTGGGGGTGCATCCCAACACCGTCCGGTTCCACCTGGACACCTTGCTCGGTGAGGGGCGGGTCGAGCACGCCGAACCCGAGCACAAGGGGCCGGGGCGCCCGCCGCTGATGTTCCGGTCGATTCGGCGGATGGACCGCGGCGGGCCGCGCAGTTACCGGCTGCTGGCCGAGATTCTCTCGATCGGCTTCGCCTCCGACGACGACCCGGGCGCAAGGCGCTTGCCGCCGGCCGCGCCTGGGGGCAGCGTCTGGAACCCCCTGTCACCCAAGAAGTTCCGGCGGGCCCGGAGGAAACGATCGACCTCTGGTGGATCTGCTCGACGAGTTGGGGTTTGCGCCGGAACGCCGCGACGGCGAGGGGGAGAAACGGGTCGGGCTGCGGCACTGCCCGTCCTCGAGTTGGCGGAAACCCGAACGAAC
>PPEA01000643.1 GCA_002967005.1 Mycobacterium talmoniae | reverse complement strand
CCGGCCCGGGTCGGCGCAGGCCGGGCCCAGCACCCGGTCCGCGACCGCGCCGAGCAGCTGCTGCTTATTGGCGAAATGCCAGTACAGCGCGCCGGGGGTGATATTGAGCTCGCGCGCCAGCCGACGCATCGTCAAATCGGCGATGCCGTAGCTGTCCAAGAGGGCGGTGGCCGCGGCGACCACGTCACGTTTGTGCAGTTGCACTCCGCTAGCCTAACCTGAACACCGTTCAAGTCAGCGCACAGCAAGGGAGTTTCTGGTGACTCAGGCGGCAACTCGGCCCAGCACCGGCACCGATGCGGAAACCGACATCTTGGCGGTGGCCCGCCAGCAGGTGCTGGAGGACGGCACCGGATTGACCCGGGACCAGGTGCTGGCGGTGCTGCAGCTGCCCGACGAACGGCTCGAGGAGCTGCTGGCGCTGGCGCACGAGGTGCGGATGCGCTGGTGCGGACCCGACGTCGAGGTCGAGGGCATCATCAGCCTGAAAACCGGCGGCTGCCCGGAGGACTGCCACTTCTGTTCGCAGTCCGGGCTGTTCGCGTCGCCGGTGCGCAGCGCCTGGCTCGACATTCCCAGCCTGGTCGAGGCCGCCAAGCAGACCGCCAAGACCGGTGCCACCGAATTCTGCATCGTGGCCGCGGTCCGTGGCCCCGATGAGCGGCTGCTCGCGCAGGTCGCCGCCGGTATCGAAGCGATTCGCAACGAGGTCGACATCCAGATCGCCTGCTCGCTGGGCATGTTGACCCAGGAGCAGGTCGACCAGCTGTCGGCCATGGGCGTGCACCGCTACAACCACAACCTGGAGACCGCCCGGTCGCATTTCCCCAACGTCGTCACCACCCACACCTGGGAGGAGCGGTGGGAGACGCTGTCGATGGTGCGCGACGCCGGGATGGAGGTGTGCTGCGGCGGCATCCTGGGCATGGGGGAGACGCTGGAGCAGCGCGCGGAGTTCGCCGCCGACCTCGCCGAACTCAACCCGGACGAGGTGCCGCTGAACTTCCTCAACCCGCGCCCCGGCACCCGTCGGTGACTCTGGAGGTGCTGCCGGCCGCCGACGCGCTGCGGGCGGTGGCCGCGTTCCGGTTCGGCGC
>PPEA01000642.1 GCA_002967005.1 Mycobacterium talmoniae | reverse complement strand
CGCAGGTGGTGGCGGCGATCCGGGCCGCGCTGGCCGCCGCCCCGGCCGCCGGGTCATCCAGCAGCCGACACCGCCCGGTAGGCCAACAGCCGGGCCACCCGCACGATCGACCAGGGCGCGCACCCACCGGGTGCGCAGCGATTCGGCCAGCCGCTCCCAGTCGTCGCCCAGCGCGGTGCGCAGCCGGTGCAGCAGCGACTCGCACCGGGCGTACCGGGCGATCCCGACCCGCTCGAAGGCCAGCGCCTCGCGCATCACCCGCCAGCCGTCGCCGACCTCGCCGAGCACGTCGCGCGCGACACCGGCACCTCGTCGAGGAACATCTCGTTGAGGTGGTGCGGCCCCAGCATCGAGGCGATCGGGCGCACGGTGAAACCGGGCCGGTCCATCGGCACCAGGAACAGGGTGAGCCGCTTGGGTTTCGGGGCCTGCGGGTCGGTGCACGCCGCCAGCACGCACCACGACGCCATCTGCGCGTACGACGTCCAGATCTTCTGCCCGGTGATGCGCCAGCCGTCGCCGTCGGGCACCGCGCGGGTCCGCAGCGACGCCAGGTCGCTGCCCGCCTCCGGCTCGGAAAACCCCTGGCACCAGATCACTTCGCCGGCCGCGATCGCCGACAGGTGCTTGTCCTGCTGCTCGGGCGTCCCGTAGCGCATGACCGCCGGGCCGACCCAGTTGACGCCCATGTACTGCGCGCCGCGCGGTTCGTGGTGCGCCCACATCTCCTCGCGCAGCACGGTCTGCTGCCACACCGAGCCGCCGCCCCCGCCGTGTTCCTTCGGCCAGGCCAGCGCCAGCAGGCCTTCGGCCGCCAACAGCTTGCAAAACGCCTGCGTGGTGGCCAAATCCCGCGGGTCGTCGGTGCACGCCCCCAGGAAACCCTCGGGAATCTGGGCGGAAATCAGGTCCCGCAACCGGTGCCGCAGCCCCGCGGCGTCGGCGCCGAGGTCATAGTCCATCGTGGTCATCCCTTCGGCAACCCGAGCACCCGCTCGGCGATGATGTTGCGCTGGATCTCCGAGGTGCCGCCGTAGATGGTGGCGGCCAGGGCATCCTGGCGTTCGAACAGCAGGTCCGGGTCGGCGAGCGACTGCGGGCCGGCGGCCGCGGCGCTGAGCTCCCACACCCGTTGCAGCGTGGTGGATCCCAGCAGTTTGAGGATGTCGGCTTGTGGGCTGGGGCGGGCGGCGAGCTCGTCGTGCAGCACCCGGTAGCCGGTGGCCCGCAGCGCCGCGGCGTCGGCGAGCAGCGAGCCGAGCTCGGCGAATGTGTCGTCGCTGCCCTTGATCGTCGTGAGGCCGCGGTGGATCTCGACCCAGTTCATGATCCAGATCATCTGGCGCTCGTGCTGCAGCGACGCCAACGCGACCTGCCAGCCGCCGTGCAGCGGCCCGAGCAGGTTGGCGACCGGAACCTCGACGTCGTCGAGGAACACCTCGCAGAACGTCTCATCGGAGATCGACGACATCCGGATGGGGTTGATGGTCACCCCGGGCGACTGCAGATCCAGCAGCAGGCAGGAGATGCCGCGGTGTTTGGGGGCTGCCGGGTCGGTGCGGGCGTACAGCGTGCACCACCGCGACTCATGCGCCTGGGTGGTCCAGATCTTGTGCCCGTTGACCCGGAAGGTGTCCCCGTCGCGTTCGGCGCGGGTGCGCAGACCCGCGAAGTCCGACCCGGCTTCCGGCTCGGACATGCCCAGCGCCCACCATTCGTCGCCGCGCAGCAGCGGCACCAGCAGCCGGTCGATCTGCTCGGGGGTGCCGAACTGCCGGATACCCGGGGCGGCGACGTTGGGGCCGGCGATGTTGGGCAGCTTGGGCGCCGAGCGCACCGCCGCCTCCAACCGGATCTCCATCGCCTCCCGCAGCCCCAGGAACCGTCCGCCGTCGCTCGCGCGGCCAGGTCGG
>PPEA01000641.1 GCA_002967005.1 Mycobacterium talmoniae | reverse complement strand
CCGCGGCCCGCCGCGGCCGTCGGGTCCGCGACCCGGTTCGGGCCTGGCTGGGCCGGCCGATGACGTCGTTTCACCTGATCGTCGCCGTGGCCGCGCTGCTGACCACGCTGGGGCTGGTCATGGTGCTGTCGGCTTCGGGGGTGCATTCCTATGACGCCGACGGGTCGGCGTGGCTGATCTTCGGCAAGCAGTTGATGTGGACGGTGATCGGGCTGATCGCCTGCTATGCGGCGCTGCGGATGCCGGTGCGGTTCATGCGCCGCGTCGCGTTCTCCGGGTTCGCGTTCACCATCGTGTTGCTGGTGCTGGTGCTGGTCCCCGGCATCGGCACCATCTCCAACGGCTCCAGCGGATGGTTCGTCATCCACGGCTTCTCGATGCAGCCCTCCGAGCTGACCAAGATCGCGTTCGTCATCTGGGGCGCGCACCTGCTGGCCGCCCGGCGCATGGAGCGGGCCACGCTGCGCGAGATGCTGGTGCCGCTGGTGCCGGCCGCCGTCATCGCGTTGGCGCTGATCGTGGCCGAGCCCGACCTGGGCCAGACGGTGTCGCTCGGGATCATCTTGTTGGCGCTGCTGTGGTACGCCGGGCTGCCGCTGCGGGTGTTCTGCAGCTCGCTGCTGGCCGTCATCGTCGCCGCGGCGATCCTGGCGGTCTCCGAGGGGTACCGCTCCGACCGGGTGCGGTCCTGGCTGGATCCGGCCGCCGACTCGCAGGGGTCGGGCTACCAGGCCAAGCAGGCGCGGTACGCGCTGGCCAACGGCGGCATCTTCGGCGACGGCCTGGGCCAGGGCACCGCGAAGTGGAACTATCTGCCCAACGCCCACAACGACTTCATCTTCGCGATCATCGGCGAGGAGCTCGGCTTCGTCGGCGCGTTCGGGTTGTTGGCGCTGTTCGGGTTGTTCGCCTACACCGGGATGCGCATCGCCCGGCGCTCGGCCGACCCGTTTTTGCGGCTGCTGACCGCCACCATCACCATGTGGGTGATCGGTCAGGTGTTCATCAAACGTCGGCTATGTGATCGGGCTGCTGCCGGTCACCGGTATCCAGTTGCCGCTCATCTCCGCCGGGGGGAACCTCCACGGCCACAACGCTTCTGATGATCGGCGTGATGGCCAACGCGGCCCGGCACGAACCCGAGGCGGTGGTCGCGCTGCGGGCCGGCCGCGACGACC
>PPEA01000640.1 GCA_002967005.1 Mycobacterium talmoniae | reverse complement strand
CCGTGGCCGCCCGGATCGCGGCGCTCCTGGTGCTGTTGGGGGTGGCGAGTTTCGCCGCGTGGCAGGGGACTCGCGTCGTCACCGCCGACGCGGTCGTCCGCCACGACACCGCA
Source organism: Mycobacterium talmoniae (assembly GCA_002967005.1). Lineage (GTDB taxonomy): Bacteria > Actinomycetota > Actinomycetes > Mycobacteriales > Mycobacteriaceae > Mycobacterium > Mycobacterium talmoniae. Next base: position 2,628 of record PPEA01000640.1, on the reverse strand, counting down.
CAGCGGCAAGCGGCGATGAAGGCCGCTAGCGACTTCGCGGTGATACTGACCTCGATTAATTCGAAGACGGTAGACCAAGATTTTCAGAAAGTCCTCGACCACAGCACCGGCGAGTTCCGCGACATGTATGAGAAGTCGTCGATGCAACTCCGCCAACTGTTGATCGAAAACAAGGCGGAGGCCATCGGCACCGTTGTAGCGGCCGCCGTGGATGCGATTGACGACCACCAGGCACGGGTGTTGATTGCGGTCGATCAGAAGGTCACCAACGTTGCGGTACCGGAACCGCGGATCGACCGATCCCGCATGCTGATGACTTTGGAGCGTCATGACGGCGAATACCTCATCTCGAAAGTGGAGTTGCCGTAATGACATCGCACCCCACGCCCGCACCGGTGCGACGACCGAATCGACCGCTGTGGGTCATCACCGCCGTGCTGGTGGTGCTCACCGTGGCCGTGGGGATAGGGGCGGTGCTGCTGACGGTCACCAAAAACCGACCGTCACATCAACCACCGGATTATGCGGCGATCGAGGGCGCCGCACGAGATACCGCACTGGCACTGATCTCAATAACCCCGGCGACCGCGCGCGATGATGTGGCGAACGTGCAGAAATTCCTTATCGGCGAGGCCCTCGACCAATACCGCCGCGGAATAGATGCGGTCGTCGCCACTGCGGAACAGCAGCACACCTCCACGAAGGGGACGGTGATCGCGGTCGGGGTGACCACGGCGGATGCTTCGTCGGCGACCGTATTGGTCTTCGCGGATCAGGCGGTGACGCAAGGCAGCGGCCAGCCGAATCTGGATCGCAGCAGACTGCAATTTCACCTGGTCAAAAACAGCGGGCGCTGGCTGGTCGACAAGTTCGCCATAATGTGACTCGGACCGACTGCCGGTCTGATCAGCCCTTGCTGCGGTCCAGCAGATCCGAGGAACCCAACACCCGCTCGATCTGCACCTCGATGACCACCCGGCGCGGGTTGACCCGCGGTGTGCGGTACCGCTGCGCGTAGCGCAACTCGGCGTCGCGGACGGCGTCGACCTCGCGGTTCACGCTGGCCCGGCCCTCCAACGACAGCCAGCGGGCGCCGTCGACCTGGCTGAGCACCGCCACCCCACCACGGTCGGCGTTGACCGCCTTTTGCGAGCCGCCGGTGGTGATCACCCGGGCGATATGGGTCTTGGGATCGAAGGTGAACCCCACGGCCACCACGTGCGGGGACCCGTCGTTGCGCAGTGTGGTCAACATGGCCAGGTGGCGTTCGGTGAGAAACGCCAGCGCGTCGCTGGTCAGCCGGGTCGTGGTGTTCGCCATCACCGCTCACGGTAGCGCAGGAGATAATCGCAGCCGTGAATGACACGAGCGGTGCACCAATCGTGATTTTCGGCGGCCGCAGCGAAATCGGGATCGAGTTGGCGCGACGGCTGGCCCCGGGCGCACCGGTGGTGCTGGCGGCGCGCCGCGCCGACCAGCTCGGCGACCAGGTGGCGGCACTGCACGCGGCCGGGGCGGCGGCCGTGCACACCGTCGAGTTCGACGCCGACAACCTGGACAGCCACGGCCCGCTGGTCGCATCGCTGATCGCCGAACACGGTCCGATCGGCACCGCGGTGCTGGCGTTCGGGATCCTGGGGCGACCAAGCCCGCGCCGAGGCCGACGCCGCGCACGCGGTCGCCGTCGTGCACACCGACTACGTCGCCCAGGTCAGCCTGCTCACCCACCTGGCCGCGGCGATGCGGGCGGCCGGACAGGGAACGCTGGTGGTGTTCTCCTCGATCGCCGGGGCGCGGGTGCGACGGGCGAACTACGTCTACGGCTCGGCCAAGGCCGGCCTGGACGGTTTTGCCGGCGGGCTGGCCGACGCGCTGCACGGCACCGGGGTGCGGCTGCTGATTGTGCGGCCCGGGTTCGTGATCGGGCGGATGACCCAGGGGATGACGCCCGCGCCGCTGCCCGTCACGCCGTCGCAGGTCGCCGCCGCCACCGCCCGCGCCCTGGCCAACGGTCGACGCAGCGTGTGGATCCCGTGGGCGTTGGGGCCGGCGTCGGCGGTGATGCGGTTGCTGCCGCAGTTCATCTGGCGCCGGATGCCGCGATGAACCGCCTCGTGGTGGTCGGTATCGGCGCCGACGGAATGGCCGGGCTCACCGAGCCGTCCCGCACCCAATTACGCAGCGCCACCGTCGTTTACGGATCGCACCGGCAACTGGGCTTGCTCGACGACACCGTCGGCGCGGAACGCCGGGAGTGGCCGTCGCCGCTGCTGCCCGCGTTGCGCGGCCTGCTCGACGACGGCCCGGCCGAGGTGCACGTGCTGGCCAGCGGCGACCCGCTGCTGCACGGCATCGGCAGCACCCTGATCCGGCTGTACGGCCCCGGAGCGGGTCACGGTGTTGCCGCACGTGTCCGCGGTGACCCTGGCCTGCGCGCGGCTAGGCTGGCCGGTTGCCGACACCGAGGTGATCAGCCTGGTCAGCGCCGACCCGCACACCGCCGTGCGGCGCGGCGGCCAGGCGATCGTGCTGTCCAGCGGGCGTTCCACCCCCAAAGAGCTGGCGGTGCTGCTCAACGCGTACGGCCGCGGCGACTCCGAGTTCACCGTGCTCGGAACAGCTCGGCGG